>CAMBGO010000063.1 GCA_945866165.1 Chitinophaga pinensis
CCATTAGCCATGTCTAGTTCAATTTGTAGCACTACCTTCTTAGCAGCTTTAAGATTGATCTTGTCATAATGACCAAGACTGTGTGAGTACCTTTTACCTTGATACCTCCACCTTAACCTGATCCTGTTTTTGAAGTTTTCAATAGAAACTGTTCCCTTTTGATTTTTGATACCCAAGACGATACCCATTCGATACCCAATTTTAATTGTGAAGGGCTTTACTTGGGTGATAACAAACTCAGTTGAAATAGAATAAAAACACTCTTAGCATTGAAACCCATCATGCTGAAACCCTTACCTGGATTGAGTTTAAGACATAAAAAAGAGCACCAATTTCTTGATGCTCTTCTGTCGGGAAGACAGGATTCCCTGCCTGCCGGCAGGCAGGGAACCTGCGAGAATCTTAGAATGAAAAATTATTATACAACATTCATACACACAAAAAAGCCCTGGCTATCGCCAAGGCTAATTTGTTTGTCGGGAAGACAGGATTCCCTGCCTGCCGGCAGGCAGGGAACCTGCGAGAATCTTAGAATGAAAAATTATTATACAACATTCATACACAAAAAAAGCCCTGGCTATCGCCAAGGCTAATTTGTTTGTCGGGAAGACAGGATTCGAACCTGCGACCCCCTGGTCCCAAACCAGGTGCGCTACCGGCCTGCGCTACTTCCCGAACTATCTTCTAACTGCGGTGAGGGCGGGATTCGAACCCGCGGTACAGAATTACCCGTACGGCAGTTTAGCAAACTACTGATTTCAGCCACTCATCCACCTCACCTCCTTAAGTATGCTTTGGGGATGCAAATTTACTAAAGAGTAAGCAAACCTCAAAAGTTTTATCTCTTTAATCAATTTGATTGAAATTACATCGCAGCCAACTGAACCTTCTGTTGCAACTCCATCACACTCTCCCTGAATAAATTATCAGTATCCATCAGGTCTTTTACCGTTTGGCAAGAATGGATAACAGTGGTATGATCCCTTCCACCAAAATGCTCCCCAATCGTTTTAAGGGAATTCTTGGTGAAAATCTTGGATAGGTACATCGTTATCTGACGGGCTTGCACAATCTCACGCTTCCTAGTCTTCTGCAACAACCTGTCATATGGTAAATCAAAAAACTCACATACCATTTTCTGAATTGTATCAATCGTGATTTCCTTGGTAGATGTCTTAATGAAATTTCTCAACACCTTCTTCGCTAAATCAAGATCAATCTCACGCTTATTCAACGAAGACTGCGCCAACAAAGAAATCAACGCACCTTCTAACTCGCGGACATTGTTCTGAATATTATATGCAATGTATTTTACAACCTCCTTAGGTAGATCCAATCCATTATTCTTCATCTTACATTCAAGAATCTCAATCCTCGTTTCATAATCCGGAACCTGAAGATCTGCGCTCAATCCCCACCTGAACCTGCTCAACAAACGCTCTTGCATGCCTTCAAGATCCTTGGGCGACTTATCAGAACTTAAGATTAATTGTTTTCCCGATTGATGTAAATGATTGAAGATTGCGAAAAAAGCATCCTGTGTTTTTTCGGCCCTGTTGAAAAACTGTACATCATCCAAAATCAATACATCAATCAACTGATAAAAATGTATGAAATCATTGATTGCATTGTTGCGACTATGATCTTGAAACTGGTTGATGAATTTTTCTGAACTTACATAAAGCACCACCTTATTAGGATGAAGTCTTTTAACCTCGTTACCAATTGCCTGAACCAAATGCGATTTCCCCAATCCAACACCACCATAAACAACCAACGGGTTAAAAGAAGTACCACCCGGTTTTTCAGCCACCGTTTTACCGGCTCGGCGGGCTACACGGTTGCAGTCACCTTCAACAAAAGCATCGAAAGTATATATTGGATTCAACTGTGAATCAATCTGCATTTTTTTCAGACCAGGAATCACAAATGGATTCTTGACCTGGTTACTGATCACCAACGGAAAATCAACATCATTATTAGAATAACTCTTAAAAGCCTGGCCGCTTACATCCATGGTCATCGGCTTGTTCTTGTCATTGCCACTATCAACCATGATCCTATATTCCAAGCGTGCATCCTTACCCATCTCTCTTTTCAATGTCTTTGAAAGAAGGGTTACATAATGCTCCTCAATATATTCGTAAAAAAATTGACTTGGAACCTGAATAGTAAGTACGCTTCCTTTTAGAGCAACCGGCTGAATAGGTTCGAACCAGGTTTTGAAATGTTGCCATTCAACAATATCTTTTATAATTGACAAACAATTGCTCCAAATTTTATCGTACGTTTTTTCCATTAGTTTTTATCAGTTGGTCTTGGTTAATAATCAAAACCAAATTTGGTTTCGGAAATTAAGGTATCAAATTCAAATTACCTCACATCTACATGTACTCTTCGAAACATTCAATGAATCTATTTTTTCAATTTTCAAAAGCAAATTATCCACTTTTGAAAACCATTGATCTAAACTTGACTGACGGCGAATATAAAGGGTGTTTTCAAATAAAAAAACTTTTTATTCCACAATATTTTCCAGTACTAAAATTGATTGATTTTCATCTAAAAAATGCCCCCTTTCTCCTCCGAAAACGAAGTCCAACCTGCCTAATTGAATACCACCCCAACCAACTTGGTTTACAATTGTTTTTTTACCATTTTTATTTGTATATTCCCGAGGCTTGTCAAAAAAACGATGTGTGTGACCACCAATGATTAAGTCAATGTTCTCACACTGTTTTGCAAATACTTCGTCACTAACTTTATTTTCATCATACTTATCACCCAAGTGAGAAAGGCATATTACTAGATCACATTTTTTTTCATTCTTCAATTTGTTTGCAACTTCATTTGCACGATTAATGGGATCCAAATAAATTGTATTACCATAAAGTGAAGCAGGAACCAATCCACTTAGTTCAATACCAACTCCGGTTACTCCAATCTTTAAATTACCCTTCTTAAAAATTTTATAGGGTTGATAAATCCCTTCCATGGGTGTTCTTTCAAATGCATAGTTGCACATCAAAATTGGAAACTTTCCATGAGCAGTAAGTTGTTCAACAAAATTGTCCATTCCAGCATCAAAATCATGGTTTCCCATCACCGCTGCATCATACCCCATCATATTCATGGCCCTCATTTCAGGCTCCCCTTTAAATATGTTGAAATAGGGGGTTCCCTGGAAAATATCACCGGCGTCCAACAGGAGTACATTCTCTTGTTTTTGCCTAATCTGCTGAATCAACTTGGCCCTGGCAGCTACCCCACCCTTGCCAGCATTGGCAGAACCATCCATTGGAAATGGACCCAGCCTACTGTGCACATCATTGGTATGTAATATTGTAAGCCTCGTTAATTTTTCTTGCGAAAAAACAGACCCTTGCACCGCCAATGATCCAGCAGTGAAAACACTTTGTGATATAAACCTTCTCCTATTCATGAACAGTGATTCTTATAGGTGTTTGATCATTAATTTTTTTTCCTTCGACCCCCATTGCAGCACAATACTCCACAATAGATTCCCTTAGTAAATAAGAAGTGCGTTGCTGTGGCAACTGTTTTAACCCATTAAAACCGCCACCGCCATCCACTACATAATCAGAGTTGGCCATGACATAAGTCTTCTCTAAATCAATGGGTACAACTCCTATATATATATCAGTTGCCTTCTTATTTTTAATCACCATTGTCAAGCCAGCCACTCCACCGCCCCCTCCCTCTGCAGCAATGCGGTCGAGGTAAGCAGCCAAAACAGCACCCTTCACCTCAACCAACACCAAGACATTATCAAAAGGCATCACTTCATATATAGTACCCTTGATGATAGGGCCGGCAGTAATTCGCGGAATTCTAACACCGCCATGATTCATAAAAGCAACATCCGTTTGGGGATTGAATTTTTTTCTTGCCATCGCCAGGTATGCATCTGCCAGAAAATTACCAAGACTGCTATTGGGTAATTCTTTTTTTAAGTCATTGGAGGCATAAACCAATACCTGATTCATTGTTTTCCCTACGCTGTCTGAATAAGGACGTAACATATTTATATATGATGAATCTCTCTCAGTCGTTTTGCCAACAGGATATCCCTTGTAAGAGATACCTGTAACGGGCTGAATGACATGGCACCCGGTGAGGATAGAAAAAATGAAAAGTATTATTATACGCATCAGGACTTGGAAGGTATTGAATATTTAATGTAGTCCGAAATTTTTAAACTTATTAATTTAATGATAACTTCGTAAAAATCAACTAAAGCATATGGGATTCGATCTAACAGGAAAACTAGTCGCTAAATTCGACACCGTTCAACGCAGCGCAACATTCAAAACAAGAGAATTTGTTATTGAAACAAATGAAGATATTAACGGCCGCACCATCACAAATTTTGTAAAGTTTCAATCGGTTCAAGATAGAACCACCATCATCGACCGATTCAATATTAACGATACCCTAAAGGTTCATTTTAATATCAGGGGAAGTAAATGGGAGAAAAACGGACAAACAAATTATATCACAAACCTTGATGCGTGGAGAATTGAAAGCGTTGCAATGGGCAGTGGCCCTGGTATTGATACGCCACCCGCTTTTGCACCTGATCCAGAAAACCAAGGTGTTTCCGACGATCTTCCTTTCTAGTTAAAAAAACTACTGGCGCATGCAGCAACAAATCACTTTGCAGCTTTCACCGAAAGATGCTTCAGATTCCGCATGCATCAAAGAACAGATAGGATTGGCAATGGCGCTCCCAACATCAAGCATTAGTGGATTCCAACTGCTGAAAAAATCAATCGATGCAAGGAAGCGAAACGTATTGATTAATATAAAAGTCAATGCGTTTATTAATGAACCATTTGTTGAAATAAATTTACCCAAATTTCATTTTAATGAAGTTCACACGGCCCTAAAAAAAGTAGTAGTCATCGGTGCAGGTCCTGCTGGCCTATTTGCTGCACTTGAGTTGATTGAACAAGGTATAAAGCCAATCATCCTTGAAAGAGGAAAAGACATACGTGAACGAAGAAGGGACCTCGCCACACTAAATAAGGAAGGTATTCTCAATGAGGAAAGTAATTATTGTTTTGGTGAAGGTGGCGCTGGCACCTATAGCGATGGAAAACTCTATACTAGAAGCAGCAAAAGGGGCAATGTAGAAAAAGTATTGCAATTGCTTGTTCACTTTGGTGCCGACGAAAACATACTTTATACTGCACATCCTCATATTGGGACCAACAAGCTCCCAAAAATAATTCAACAGATTCGAGAGGCAATTATAAACCTAGGTGGAGAGGTACACTTCAACGAAAAAGTAATTGACTTTTCTATTAAGGAAAAAAAAATCGAACAGGTTATTTGTGAAAGTGGAAATAAATTTGATGCAGACGAAGTGATCCTTGCAACAGGACATTCTGCAAAAGATATTTTTGAACTCCTGCACAAAAAAAATATTTTAATAGAAGCAAAACCCTTTGCGCTAGGGGTCCGAATTGAACATCCGCAATCGTTGATTGATTCAATACAATACCATTGTCCAGTTAACCTAGGCAGGGATACATACCTTCCACCAGCTTCATATCAACTCGTTGAACAGGTAAACAGCATTGGCGTGTTTTCATTCTGTATGTGCCCAGGTGGCATCATCGCTACTGCATCCACTTCACAAAATGAATTGGTTGTAAATGGATGGAGTCCATCAAAACGGAACAACCCCTTTGCCAATTCAGGGATGGTAGTACAGGTACATGAAACAGATGCAATTGCTCAACTGAAAACGGAAAACAGAAAACAATCCATCAATAATCCATTTGTACTCCACCAATTCCAGGAATCAGTGGAGAAAAAAGCATTTGATGCAGGTGGCGGTTTGTTTGTAGCACCGGCACAACGAATGACTGATTTTGTGAATAATAAAATATCAACAACCCTACCTGAAAATTCATACCTCCGTGGAGTGCATTCAACAAATCTAAAAACAGTTTTACCGCCATTTATATTTGATTCACTAACAATGGCACTGGTGGCTTTCGGAAAAAAAATGAAAGGATATTATACTGAAGAAGCCATCATAGTAGCCCCTGAAAGCCGCACATCATCCCCAATTCGCATTCCAAGACATCCAGACACACTTATGCATCCACAAATAAACAACCTCTTCCCCTGCTCAGAGGGTGCCGGATACGCTGGGGGAATTGTAAGTGCTGCAATGGACGGGCAGGCAGTAGCAACGGCGATTGCTCAAAAACACAGGATTAAAGAAACAGATTGAAACCAGCCTGATATTATCAATTCAACACCATTCATCACTTTCAATTAGCTGCAATCCACTAATACCTTAAATTAGCATTTGTAAATTTCGTTATGGAAACCATCTTACAAGTAAACGCATTAAAAAAATCATTTTCCGGACAACTCGCTGTAAATGATATCAGTTTTGATATCAAACAAGGATCCATTTTCGGATTGCTTGGTCCCAATGGAGCTGGCAAAACAACCTTGCTTCGTATGATTACTGGAATATTTTTCCCTGATGAAGGAAGCATTACACTCAACGGGAAAAAATTCAATCCATTGCAGGATAATATGTCCATAGGCTACATGCCCGAAGAGAGGGGACTTTACAAGAAAATGAAAATTGGAGAACAAGTACTTTATCTGGCCCAGTTAAAAGGAATGTCGAAAAAGGATGCATTGGAAAGTACCAAAGAGTGGTTCGTAAAGTTCCAAATGGAAACATGGTGGAATAAAAAAGTGGAGGACTTAAGTAAGGGAATGAGCCAAAAGCTACAATTCGTAACCACTGTCGTACACAAACCAAAACTGATTATTTTAGATGAACCTTTCAGTGGCTTAGATCCCGTAAATGCAAACCTAATTAAAGACGAAATATTTAGGCTGGCAAAAGAGGGTGCTACAATCATCTTCAGCACCCACCGAATGGAACAGGTTGAAGAGATTTGTGACCACATTATATTAGTAAATAAAGGAGGAAAAATACTAGACGGCACAGTTGAACAAATAAAACAGGATTTCAAGGAGCATATCTTTGAAATGTCTTTCAATCAATCGATATTGCCTGAACACACTGCGATACATTTATTCGAATTGATAAAATCACAAGGAAATAAAATCGTTATCAAAAAAAACCTCGACTTCTTAAACAACGATATTATTCAATATTTTATAAATAAAGGACTAGACATTCATTCATTCAATGAAATACTACCCTCCTTAAATGATATTTTCATCAGGCTTGTTCAGGGCACGCCTGAAGCAAGACAATTTCAATAAACACCCTTACTCAATTATTTTATGAACAAGGTAGGACTCATCATCAAAAGAGAATATATTACAAGAGTAAGAAACAAGCGCTTTATTCTTACAACATTTCTGATCCCGATAGTATTTATAATATTTATAGCTGGTTCAGCATACTTCGCCAATTCATCTCGTGAAGAACTAAAAATTGCAATCGTTAATGATCCTGGATTTCTAAAGCCAAACCTAAAAAGTGAACCGGGAAATATCGTATTCTCTTTTCAAGAAAATATTGATAGCAACAATTACGCAAAAAACAATTTGGATGCGGCACTATACATTAATTTCAACAAAAATAAAATTCAGAGTCAACTACATTCTAAAAAGCAACTTGGATTAGAAGCCAATAATTATATTGAGCAGCAATTAAATAAAGCATTTGAAAATGATTTGCTTTTAAAGAGGGGTATTGAAAAATCAACCTTGGATTCTATCGCCAACAGTTCAAAAGAAAATGTGACAATGAGCAATATGATTGATGAAGGTGATGGAAAAGCAAAAGAGGCAAATACCGGTATTGCCTATGCCATTGGCTTTGGAAGTGGATTATTAATTTACATGACCATGTTCATATTTGGTGCCATGGTTATGAGGGGCGTTGCAGAAGAAAAAACAAACCGCATAGCGGAAGTAATTGTTTCATCATGCAAACCTTTTGAACTCATGCTAGGAAAAATTATTGGCATAGCAGGTGTTGGACTAACCCAGTTGCTATTGTGGATTGTCCTGATGTTTGCTATAACCAGCTCTTTATCCGCTTTTATTCCTACAGAAACATACCAACAGGTTCAATCAATGCAAGAAGGACAACAGATTGTTTCAGCCGCAGGAGCAAATCCAATGGCCATAAAAATGCTTCAAGCCAAAACAGAAATATTGGAAAGTGTAAACTGGCTTGTGGTTATTAGCTGCTTTTTATTTTACTTTCTAGGTGGATACTTGTTTTATGCATCTCTATTTGCAGCCATAGGGAGCGTGATCAATGAAGATCCACAGGAAGCACAGGCCCTGATGCTTCCCATCACCATGCCAATTATCTTTTCTTTTGTAATTCTAAATAGTGTGTTAAGCAATCCGGGAAGCCCTGTTGGGGTATGGACCAGTATCATTCCATTTACATCACCAATCATCATGATGGGAAGAATTCCCTTTGGTGTGCCTAGCACAGTGCCTTATTGGCAACTTGCCGCATCCATGCTCAGCCTCATTGGTGGATTTATATTCACCACCTGGTTTGCTGGAAAAATATACCGCACAGGCATATTGATGTATGGGAAAAAAGTAACCTGGAAGGAGATGATAAAATGGACATTTAGAAAAAATTGATGAAATCAGTTAAAGTTTAAACATTGGCATCAAATTTGATGTAATGTTGCCATATGAAAATTCTCATTGGCTACCTCAAGCCCTATAAATGGCTGGTCATTCTAACCATGTTACTGGCATCAGTAAACACGGTCTTCTCTCTTATAGATCCAATTATCTTTGGCAAGATCATCAAGCTTGCACAGGACACCAATAACCAACAGGAAGCTGGTAAACCTCCCTTGTGGAATGGTTTTTTAAACAGCGTTTTATTGCTTCTTTTCCTTTCAATGGGCACAGCCATGGTGAGCAGAATAGCAAAGAATTTTCAAGATTATTTTGCCAATGTAATCATTCAAAAATTTGGCGCAAAAATTTTTACTGATGGACTTCAACATGCTATGAAGCTTCCTTACCAGGAGTTTGAAGACCAACGAAGTGGAGAAACATTGAGCATTCTTACAAAAGTGAGAACGGATACAGAGAAGTTCATAAATTATTTCATGAATGCCCTGTTTGCTATTTTAGTTGGAATCAGTTTTGTTTTCGTTTATGCTTCATTGTATATCCATTGGACCGTTCCATTGGCTTATGTTGCAGGAATACTATCACTATCATTGATCACAAATGCCTTAAGCAAAAAACTCAAAAGCATCCAAAAATCAATTGTAAGCCAAACAACCTCGCTTGCAGGAACTACAACAGAGAGCCTAAGAAACATTGAACTGGTAAAAAGTCTCGGACTTACCCAACAAGAGGTAAAAAGATTGAATTCAGATACTTACAAAATACTTGGACTGGAACTTACCAAGGTTAAAAGAATACGGAGCATTAGTTTTTTACAAGGCACCATGGTTAATACATTGCGTCAGGTAATATTATTCTTATTGATGTGGTTGATATTCAAAGACAAGATGCAGCCACATGAAATGGTAACAATGCAGTTCTTTTCATTTTTCATTTTTGGCCCCTTACAAGAAATTGGAAATATTATCATTTCTTACAGGGAAGCAGAAGCATCCATTGGCAACTACCATAAGCTCATGCTAAAAGAACCAGAAAAAGCTCCAATGCATCCAATGACATTAGGTGATGTTGAAACATTGCAGTTTAATCAAGTTGGATTCCAACACATCACTGCAAAGCAAAAAGCAATACAAGATATCAGCTTCAATGTATCCAGGGGAGAAACGATTGCATTTGTTGGTCCATCAGGCTCAGGAAAAACAACCTTGATGAAACTATTGGTTGGATTGTATAGGCCTCAAGAAGGAAAAATTTTGTACAATGGCTTGGATGAAAATGAAATAAATTTTGAAGACCTCAGAAAGCAAATTGGATTTGTAACGCAAGACACACAATTGTTCTCTGGTACTATAAAAGAAAATTTATTATTTGTAAATCCAACAGCCACTGATGAAGAGCTAAATGATGCTCTGTCAAAATCATCTTGTCATAATCTATTAAACAGGGCTGAAAATGGATTGAATACAGTGATTGGTGAAGGTGGACTAAAACTATCAGGAGGAGAGAAACAACGTATCTCTATCGCCCGTGCATTGCTAAGAAAGCCAAGAGTCCTACTTTTTGATGAAGCGACGTCTGCACTTGATTCTATCACTGAGGAAGAAATTACACATACCATCCGTGAAATTTCATCTAGAAGAGAACAAATCACACTTTTAATTGCACATAGGCTCTCAACCATTATGCATGCTGATAAAATTTATGTGTTGGAAAAAGGCGAAATTGTTGAAACAGGAAACCATGCACAGTTACTAGAAGAAAAAGGACTCTATTACGCAATGTGGCGTCAACAAATTGGAGAGCGTAAGAGAGGATAATATTTTTTCAGTTTTAAAAGAACCCTGAATTTATTTCAGTGAGTACGTCAATCATTTTTTTCTTTTGACAACCATTCAACTTCACTCAATAGTACTTCAAGAGCGGCAGTACTGTTAAATATTTCAATCAGCGAGCA
>CAMBGO010000064.1 GCA_945866165.1 Chitinophaga pinensis
AAACAAGTGATATGTTCCATTTTGATATACTAACCCATTGGGGTCATTCATCCAATTTGATTGGGGAGTGAAATGAATTAAAGGTCTGTATTGTTCAGAAGTGTTCTGCGCCATCATTGACTGAGATGCAAAAACAAGCAATACAAGCATAGCTAAATGAAATTTCTTATTCATTTAAACAACATATTTTTTAGATAATCTTCCATGTTGGATATTACGAAAATAATCACTTTCAACGAGTTAAAGTCTATTGGCAAGAAGGATATTTAACATCCCTAAGCGCTATTGTCTGAGGTGGTTATTTATAACAATCCATATGATAGATTCTTGAAATTGGGGCTTAATTTTGCAGTTATGACTATGAGGCACGTCAACATAATACTTCCACTTATAATTGCGATTTTGGTTAGTGAAGGATGTAAATCAATTAAGAATATATCTCAAACCAAAAAAACAACTGAAACAATAGCGGTTACCAAAGAAGTTCCAAGGGAAATTCCTAAGCCGAAAGATAGCGTTATACGATTACCAATAACAAAAGAAGTTGAGCCTTCACCTGTTGAAATGCCCAATAATGTCACAATGAGGGAATTTCGAGCTGCATGGATTGCCACGGTAGATAATATTGATTGGCCAAGCAAGCCCGGACTTTCGTCTTATGAACAAAAAGCCGAAGCAATTGAGCTATTGGATTTTTTGAAAAAAAATCAATTCAATGCCGTAATCCTGCAAGTAAGGCCACAGGCAGATGCACTTTACAACAGCGAAATTGAACCATGGTCGTATTTTCTAACTGGCGAACAAGGAACACCCCCTGAACCATATTACGACCCACTAAGTTTTTGGATTGAGGAGGCACATAAACGCGGACTCGAATTGCATGCATGGCTGAATCCCTACAGAGCACATCATTTAAAGGGAAATACAATCAGTCCAAAATCAGTAGTAAAGAAAAATCCAGACGCTGTATATAAATTACAATCAGGCTATTGGTGGATGGATCCTTCCTTGAAAAAAACACAAGACCTTACATCGTCTGTTGTTATGGACATTGTAAAAAGGTATGATGTTGATGGTATTCATTTTGATGATTACTTCTATCCTTACCCAGATTACAATGGAGGAAAAGATTTTCCTGATTTAAAAAGCTGGAATAATTACGTGAAAAATGGAGGAACGCTTTCGAAAGGTGATTGGAGAAGAAATGCAGTGAACACACTAATTGAAAGATTATACACTGAAATAAAGGCGGAAAAAAAATATGTCAAATTTGGACTTAGTCCTTTTGGCATCTACCGTCCGGGAATACCTTCAACTGTGAAGGGATTCGATCAGTATGATAAACTTTATGCTGATGCAAAACTTTGGCTGAATAAAGGCTGGATTGATTATATGGCTCCGCAATTGTATTGGCCAATTAACAAAGACGGGCAACGTTTTCCAGATTTACTTACATGGTGGCAAAGTGAAAATACCTTACAACGACATATGTGGCCTGGTATCAATGTTGTAAATAAAGCACCAACAATTGAAACCAACCAAGAAGTACTCAATGAAATTTTATTAACGAGAGTACTTATTCCAAATAGTGTTGGAACAGTTCATTGGAATCTTTCATCGCTTACAAAAAATCCAACGCTAGCAAAAGAGCTTTTTGATGGACCATATAAAAAACAAGCCTTGGTTCCTGCCAGCCCATGGCTCGGCAGTTTCAAGCCAGCAGTGCCAGAAGTATCCATGAATAAAAATTCTTCATTGATTTCAATTGAGTGGAAAACAAATGACAAGAATGTATTCAAATGGATACTATACTATCAATATACCGATAAGTGGGAATATAAAATATTTTCTCATGATGAAACCAAATTTGAACTTATTCAAAAAGCATTTGACATATCAGGCAAAGAGAATAATCTAAAGAGAATTATTGTTACATCCATTGATAGACTTGGAAATGAAAGCCAACAAAAAATAATTCAAGTAAGCTAGCTATAAACTCAGCTGAAGGGAAAAAAGGATATAGCGCATTTGAAGTAAATATACATTGGATATAGATCCATATAAATCGTTTTGGTTTTCAACGTATAGATGCTTGTTAAATAAATTATGAATCACAATCGATGAATGAAGTGATTTGTTGATTTTCCAATCAATACTTCCATTGCCCGCAAAAAACGTATTAAACCCATTGTAAGTGTTAGCGCTGAAATGAAAACTTCCAAATGCATTTTTCCCCAATACAGCTTTAAGCTTTATGAAATGTCTAAATAAATTGATGCTCTTTTTATCACTATAATCATATCGGCTTCCAAAAAGCAAGCTGTTGGATAAAGATGAGCCAGCTTCAATATTTAAAAACCATTTCCAATTGCTTATTATAGTAATCTTAAGTTCGTTACTAAAAATAGATTGAGACGTATCAATATTATTGATGCGTTCGGGACTTTTCATAAAAAATTCATTGGACTCAACTATTGTTTTTAGCTTACTGTGTTGAAAATATTTTTCAAAGTGAAAACCACTTCTCAATTCCATTATTTTATTTGAAATAAAAAATGATTTGATTGAATATTCAGGATAATTCAAAAACGATGTTGCGTTATCATTGTTAATTAACGACCCTGCAAGATGACCAGAAAACTGAATTGCTCGGTAGAAATCACTTCGCTGATAATTTATTTCAATATTTTTGACCAGGGGGAAAGATGGTTTAAGTAAGCCATATAAAATGATAGAATTATGCCCAAGCAGAGGCGATGGAAAAATATGTTCTGCAGATGGCATTTGCCTTGCGACGCTAATTTCTGAACTCCACCTGTTAAACGGACCTTTTTGATGAGTTAACTGATAATTTAGATTGAATATTCCCTTGGATATATGTTCTTTATCCTTGAATTGAAATTGACCTTTCCCAAATGCAAAATCAACTTGCATAAATATTTTTTTGGAAGCTTTGTATCCAAGAGAACCAGTTGTTTTCCATAAAGAAGAACGTAGATTCAAATTGGTTTTCCCATGATCTAGAAATATGTATTTGCTATAAAGTGCTGATGTCATTTTTTTTTCGTCTCCGTTCAAATGAAAACCAAGCCGAGCATTCATCTTTCCTATATTTTTATAAATAGAAGAAAATAGTTTTTTATTGTGTATGAATGATTTATAAGCCTGTTGCCTGGCTACTGTTTCAAATGCAGGAGTATAAAAAGGGATCAGAGAAGTGGCATTCAAATCTGATACAAGATTTGATACTGCATACATTGCTTCTGAATGTACTATAAATCCATTCCTTAATTTGATAGTCTCGTCCCCTTTGAATGAAAAATATTTTTCATCTGATCTGTTATACTCATATAAACTATCCTCAACTACACCCCTTCTATTATTTGAATAGTCACCGTTGCTACCCAAGTTCAATCCTTTTATTTCATAATTAGATATTCGATTTTGTTCATTGTCTATTTTATAACTTACTTTAAAATCTTGGATACCCTGCTTTTCAGAGTTTCGATACTCGTCTTTTCTATACCATGATTCATTGCCAGGAAACAAAAATTGAATGTTTTTTGTTCCACTATTTTTATTTTGAAGACCCGCGATTGAGGCAGCAATTTTGATTGACCTAAACCGACCTGCTTTAAATGATCCAATTAAAGATAAATGCTGATCGCGATTATCATTTATATAACTAGCTGGAATCTCGGGCAATGATCTAACAGGAAATGCCAAAGGAGATGGCTGGTTATCATTTTTTTCATTAGATGAATACTCAGCATTTCCATTGCCTGAAGAAAAGTCATTTAAATATGAAATACGACCAATATTATTTCTATCAAAAAAGGCAACTGACTTAAATTTTTTGAATATGCCAACCGCATCAATGTCTATATTGTGTTTACCGCGGTTGCCAAAACCCGTTTCGATACTTCCATTTAGTTTATTCTTTTTATCTTCTCTGAATCGAAGGTCAATCGCAACTTCTTCAACATGTTCAACATCTTTAAGAATCCGATTTTGATTGTAACGAGTATACACTTGCACTTTATCAATTAATCCAGCCTGAATGTTTTTTGAAAGAATTCGATACTGATCACCAACAAGGTCTTCGCCATCAACAAGTATTCTGTTTACTTCTTTCCCATTAAAAAATATTTTACCACGATCATCTACTTTGAAACCTTCAAGTTGTCTAAATAAGTCCTCTGCTTTTTTAATATCGACCTTTAAGTAAGATAATACCGGATAGGATATCGTATCCCCATTAATCTTATACCTTCTATTAGGTGACTTAATAATGATTGTTGGAAGCGATGATACTTTTTCTGATGATAACTCTTGGTTTTTACTGTTTTCCGAGTTGATTTTTTTTTCTTGTGCAAAAGAAAATGAAAAGGAGAGACAAAGTAGAAGCAATGCAATACTCTTTCTTAATATATGGGCTCCCATGTATTAATCTTGAGGGTTGACTTTGTTTCACACGTAAGACAATCTCCAGTCTGCTGAGCAGCCATCATTCCTTCTATAGCACTAAATATTTTTTTTATATCCGCTGAATAAGCCGCATACCCTTTAATGGGCTTATTCATCAAACTCCTATGGAAGCTAAAATCAATATCCGCCTGGTTGCTGATATTATTCGCTACAACATGCCAGTTTTCTTCTTTATCATACGCTTCTAAAATTAAACCAGGAAGACCTCCAAGTTTCCAAGGACCATTGGGAATCTGAACCAACGAATCGTACCAAGCAATATATTCGCGCCCTTTGAATAAAGTGACTGCTTTGATACAATCAACACCATTGATATTTTTTTTCTCATTTGTAATAACCCAATTCATTGGATACAATGTATCGGCATAAAAATGAGAGCGTTGGTCCAAGTCCATGAATTCAAATAAGAGCGAGTTTGATTCCATGTCTTTATACACCGTAAAAAGACTGTCTATCGGCAGGTCAACAGTCATCATATTGTTTTGTTCAGCATTTGAATGCAATGGCTTCATCGTAAACAAGGATTGATCTCCTTTAATATGCAACCAGGCCTGATAAGGACGAAATTCTTCTCCTCGTCCGAAAAGTGAATTAAACTGACCAGTATAGGATATCAATAATGACTCATCCTTTTGCTGTGCATTGGCAGTTGATATAAATAGAACAAGAATAAAAAAGTTGATTTGTTTCATAATTGTAGTTTTAATAATCGACACAATACCATTAAACTATGATAAGGCTAACCGAGCCTTCCTAATGGCTGTACTAAGACAGTTTGTTGCTTTTGAAGCAGCCTGATCACATGTTGAAGCTGTTGCAGAACAACTAACCTCAACAGTAAACACACCTCCGTTTATTGAACCTTTCATTGTTACTGTACAGTTTTCTGCTGAATTAACGTTGCCCAGTGATTTACTAATTTCTATTTTATTAAATTTCTCTAACGTTGACTTACCAATTGAAAAACCAGGATTGTGACCATTTTTAGAGTTACTGATAACTGAAGCCTGGCTCACTAGCACAGTAGTTACCAAGAATGCGAATAGGATGATTCTTTTCATACGATTTGTTTAAATGTTTAAAAATGTTAGTGTAATGAGTATTGTGTCGATCATACAACAGCTTACGGGCTCTTGATGGAATAAAAGTAAATAGGTAGGATAAATACCAAATGAGTAATTCACTCATTTTCAACGAGAACATTCTCATTAATTATTGAGGTATTGATCATTGATATTTTTTGAAAATCTATACTATCTGAATATTACTTTGTTTTCAACAAAAGAGTATCTTTAGAAAACGACTGAAATACAAATTATGAGTGAACTTATTTTCGAAAAAATTGCAACGATCCTTTCCACCAAAAAAGGAATTGATAAAGAATCCATTTTAATAGAAAGCAGCTTTGAAGATCTTGGACTTGATTCATTGGATGCCGTTGAACTGATCTCTGATCTTGAAGACGAGTTTAACGTAACCATTCCAAATATGGAATTACAAAGTATCAAAACAATTCAGCAAGCTGTAGACGGCCTTCAGAAAGCAATCGGATCATAATTGAACGCAATGAATGAAAGAAGGGTAGTTGTTACAGGTACTGGCATCATTTCTGCAATTGGGAATAATACTCATGATTTTTGGAACAACCTGGTAGCATGCAACTCAGGTATTGGGCCCTTCGATAGTGTTGATCCGGCATTGATGCGTTTTAAAAATGGTGCTGAGGTAAAAAAGTTTGATGCAAGTACACTCATAGAAAAAAGTGATTTGGACTTAATGGATCGCTTTGCTCAATTTTCAGTAGTTGCAGCAAAAGAAGCAGTAAGCCAATCAGGAATTGTATTCACTGAAGAAAACGGATACCGCTCTGCTGTCATCTGCGGCACATCGATTGGTGGGGTACATGCACAAGAACAAACCTATATTGACCTTTACCGCGAAAATAAATCAAGGGTTCACCCGCTATCCATTCCGAAAACCATGCCGAATGGAGCAGCAAGCAATGTTAGCATGCAGATGGGAATTACTGGTCCGGTTTATACCATCTCAACAGCTTGCGCCTCATCTAATCATGCCATTGGTAATGCCTTTTGGCTCATAAGAAATGGATTATGCGACCAGGCCTTGGCGGGTGGAAGTGAAACGCCGTTTACTTATACTTTTTTAAAAGCCTGGGAAGCTATTCGGGTTGTTTCACCTGATACCTGCAGGCCTTTTTCAAAAACTAGACAGGGCATGATACTTGGAGAGGGCTCCGGCATGATTTTATTAGAAACATTGGAAAATGCCAAAAAGAGGGGCGCTGAAATACTTGCGGAAATTGTTGGGTTTGGCATGTCGTCAGACGCGAGCCATATTACCAAACCCGACCAGAAAGGAGCAGAACGTGCTATGAAGTTGGCCATGGAAGATGCAAAAATGAATGTCGAACAAGTTGGCTATATCAATGCACATGGCACCGGCACGTTGGTGAACGATACCATGGAGGTAGCGGCAATTAAAAATGTTTTTGGGAATCATGCAAATGAATTGCCCATCAGTTCAACAAAATCCATGCATGGCCATGCACTCGGAGCCACCAGTTCCTTAGAGGCAGTTGCAACGATCATGGCGCTAAAAAATGGCATTCTTCCACCCACAGCAAATTTTGAAGAAGTGGATGAAACCTGCAATATCGATGTTATTGCAAATGCCTCAAGAAGTAAATCAATAAAATATGCGCTTTCCAACGCATTTGCATTTGGCGGATTGAATGCGGTACTGGCATTCAAAAAATGGGAAGAATAGCACTGCAACAATTAACTTTGCATCCACATTATGGGGCAAAAAAAACTGATCCGCTTCGCGGAAATAAACACATTTAACAATGTTTTTCAATATCCGGAAGGAAGTTCCGGCACCTGGCATAAGCATTTTCAAAATGACAATCCAATTGTGCTAGAGCTTGCATGTGGCAAGGGTGAGTATGCACTAGGATTATCACTACTATACCCAGAAAAAAATTTTATTGGCGTAGATGTTAAAGGGAATAGAATTTGGGTTGGTGCTAAGAAAGCCATCGAAAACAAAATAACCAATGTGGCTTTTATCCGTTCTCAAATAGGGATGATTAACAACTACTTCACCCCTGGAGAAACTGATGAGATATGGCTCCCATTCCCAGACCCCCAGCTAAGATTGTCAAAAGCCAAAAATCGCCTTACTCACCCAATTTTTTTGAGAAAATTTCAACAAATACTCAATCCCAGTGGTTATATCAACTTAAAGACCGACTCTCCAACTTTATATGCCTTTACAAAGCTGGTGATTGCTCTTCATAATCTCAGTGTATTAGTGGATAGTGATGATATAAAAAAAGACCTTCCTGAAAATAAGGAACTGCAAATCAAAACCCATTATGAAGGACTGGATATTGCAGGGAGTAAAAAAGTACACTATTTGAAGTTTAAGATTGATAAGGTACTTGATATTGAGAAAGATGAGGTATTAATGAACCAAGTGAAATTGATAGAGAAAGACAATAAAGAAGGAAAAGTATTTGATGAAAAAGAAACTGATTGAAGGAGTACACTTTGTATATAATGAACAGGGGTACATGGTACTAACTGCCAAATACCATCTTGAAAATGGCCAATGCTGTGGCAATGGCTGCATGCTCTGCCCTTACGAACACATAAATGTTCCAGAACCCAAAAGAAGCTCAATTATCAACAAGCTTAGGGATGAAAAAAAGAACAATCTCAACTGACAGAAAGCAAACCCCCGATAAAAGCAATTTTTTTGAGGATGTATTTGATGTGGTGCGTCAAATTCCAAAAGGACGTGTAACCAACTATGGTAGCATTGCGAAATACCTTGGCTCGGGTTTATCATCACGCATGGTTGGATGGGCAATGAATGCATCCCATATGATGAAACCCAAAGTGCCTGCTCACAGGGTTGTAAATAGAAATGGGATGCTAACAGGAAAACATCATTTCCCTACACCAACAACAATGGAAACACTTCTTGAAAAAGAAGGAGTAAAAGTTATCAGCGACAAAGTGGTTGAATTTAAAGAACGCTACTGGGACCCAGCCGTGGGATTGCTTTAATGTTATATAATGCTTACACGTAGTAAGGACTAATCATCAAGTAAACTATCACCCCCGTAACAGAAACATAAAACCAAATAGGCCATGTAATCTTCGCAAGTTTTCTATGTGCAGGCCACTCTGCCACCAACGCCCTATATGAAGTATATAGAATAAAAGGGAGAATTACTGCTGCAAGGATTATGTGGGTAATCAAAATAATATAATACAATGTTTTTGAAACCCCTTCGCCGCCGTAAGAAGTAGATTCAGAAAAAAGATGATGGCATATATAAGAAACTAGAAACAATAAAGAAAGAACCATAGCCGTCATCATAACATTGCGATGGAATATATATTTTCTACTTTTTACAGCAATCAGTCCGACAACCAATAACAAAGAAACCAAGGAATTTATAATCGCATTAATTTTAGCGAAAAGATGAACATTAAATGGTAGTTCAACATCAAGCTTAATCCTTGAAAGGAAAACAACTGCAACAAAAACAATCACTGAAAAAAGTATGATGAGCACGCTTGCTCTTTTGTCGTTCTTTTGGATGCTGGCTGGTAACATTGTAGTTTGATTTATTTTCTGAATAAGTTTCTCTTTTTCTTTTTATCCCTTTCCATGCTAATCAAGATAATATCCTTAATAAGCTTATCAAGATTGGTACTATCAAGTCCATTATACCATCCGCGTACCACTTTGTCTCTATCCAATAAGAAAAATTTTTCTGTATGAATGAAGCTGGTATCTATTTTTACATCTGAAGCAACAGATGCCTTAAACTCGTTGAGTGCAATATCATAAATTTCTTCTTTGGGGCCGGTAAGCATCCACCAAGTATCATGATTAATACCATACTTATCACCGTATGCCTTGATTTTTTCAACGCTGTCTCTTGCTGGATCTACCGTGAAAGAAACAAATCTTACGATACTATCTGTCTTTAGGAAAGCAGATTGAAGCTTCTTCATATTTTTTGTTAGAGTAGGGCAAATAGTTGGACAAGAAGTAAAAAAGAAATTAGCAACAATAATTTTACCTCCAAAATCATCTAACCCAACTTCATTGCCAAACTGGTTTTTCAACTTAAATGGACGAATCTTGTGCCAAACAGTATCATCAACGGGCTTACCATCCTTTATTTTTGTAGTAACCGTATCATAGAAATATCTACGCGGCATACCCGTTGCTCCTTTGCTATACCTATTCACAATTAAATAACTAGCTATAGGCAGCAACACTGCTATCAGAAACACTATTATACCTCTTCTTTTCATGATATATCTTTATAAACAAAAAAGCATCATTAAGGTTTTAACCAAAACGATGCTTAAGATAATTATTTCAGTGATTTAGTGATTTCCTCCAGCGGCGGGACTACTCTGTTCTACCGGCGTTACTAATTTACCACGTGAATTTCTTAAATTTTTCCAGGAGTTGCCGTCCAACAAGAATGCTGCAATAAACCAAATGAACAGCATCAACGGAACACATATTGTGATGATTAAATTTTTGATTTCATCACCAAGGTGCATAAAGATACCTACAATATAAAATGCCTTTGCAAGTGATAATATAACAATCACACCCTTGATAAATAATTTCAATACCTCAGCCATTGGGAATGCATACATGGCTAGACCTAATCCCAATTCAATCAATGTGATGATTGATAACAGAACTGTTGTTTTAATAATTTTCTTTACAAATTCATCACCACCAGCTTCGTGGTGAAATGTTATTTCTGGATTATTGCTATGTTCCATGATAATTCTTTTAAATGTTGATTAGATCAGGTAAAAACAAAGGAATACAAAAACCCATACCAAGTCCACAAAGTGCCAATACAATCCGGCCTTTTCAATCATCATATAGTGTCCTTTTCTTTCAAAAGTACCATTGATGGCCATCACAAGCATTACAATATTGATGATAACACCAGAGAAAACGTGGA
>CAMBGO010000065.1 GCA_945866165.1 Chitinophaga pinensis
CCTGTATTGGGACAATTTTTTTATCAGTCTGATAAAAAAATCAGTATGATTCCAGATGCAACTTTCTTCCTAAATTTTCGCATAAGAAGCTTCACTACTTTTCTTCGATTTGAAAACCTAAATACGGCAACAACCCAATATGGATTTGGGTTTAAGAATAATAATTTTGTAGCACCATCTTATGCGATGCCCGGACTAATTTTCAGAGCGGGGATATTTTGGAATTTTGTTAATTAAATTAGTATTTAGGTAAAAAATATTCTTGGCTCCTACTGCATTTTCACAGGAACACTCAAAAGAATATCAGTCTTAATGACCATTTCTCAATGGTTTACCCGCTTTAACAATATTTTCATTTAAATTAAATCATCTCGTTATTGTATTCCTCAAAGAAGAATTATCTTTGCAATGTGAAAAGACTTATCATTTTCTTAATGCTTTTAATTCATACTGCTGCTAGTAACGGCACCGTGTTGAGTATGCATTATTGTATGGGTTCTCTGGCAAGTATGCATATTGGCCATAAGGAAGAGTTAGGCTGTGCAAAATGTGGAATGAAAAAAAGTGACTGTTGTCATGATGATATCAAGATTGTTAAAATCGATAACGCCCAATTTGTCAAAGCCAATACAGATAGGTCTCAGCTCCAAGACCATTTTTTTATTAATCCAGTTTCATTCAGGGCATCTTACTATACAATTGGTTCATATAATTTCTTTACTTCGCCCCCTAAAGAATTTAATGGAGGGCCTCCAATTTTCCTCTTGAATTGTAATTTCAGAATTTGATTTTTTTAGATTAAGTGTTTTCTATTTGAACTTAGATAGTTCTAATCAATCATTTTAAAAAAATCAAACAATGAAAAAGATTATATTATTCTCTGTAGTATCATTTGTATTTATTTTCTCGGGTTCTTTATTTGCCCAAAAATCCAAGTCTGAAGAAATCAAGGTTTGGGGCAACTGTGGAATGTGTAAAAAAACCATTGAAGCTGCTGCCATAAGCGGTGGTGCCAAGGATGCAACATGGAATGACCAAACCAAGATTCTTTCCATCTCTTACAATAGTAAAAAAACTGATACCAAAAAGATACAGGAAGCCGTAGCTGCCTCAGGCTATGATACACAAGATGTAACTGCGCCAACCGAAGTATACAACAAATTACATTCTTGTTGTCAATATGATAGAAAGGCAACTGAAAAAAGCAATTTAACAGCAACGAAATCTTGCTGTGAAAATGAGAAGTGTAGCAATAACAAAGATTGTTGCACTGATGGTAAATGCGAAAAAGACCACGCTTGTTGCAAATAAATTACTAACCGGGTTGCCTGTACCTCAGGCAACCCGATTAATGCAGGGTATAGATTTCAGCCTGCTGGTAATGCATTTAGGATGGCAAATACTGGATTTCTATTAAGTTTTGAACGTACTTTTCTGAACGTTTTGAAAAAATAAAAGCAATGACAGTTGTTTTAAAAAAGATCTTAGTTGCCTTTTTGAATTTATTCAGAAAAAAGGACTGCTGTCGATAGCAGTCCTTTCTTATATAATCTGTATATTAGGCTTGTGAAAAAATTGCTATTCATAGTCATATCCCTTCAGATTATAAGTGCTGGAAACTTTATAAACGAAGTAGTTAAGATCAATTCATTGGTTCATCATTATTATGAACATAAAAGAGAAGTTTCTCCCATCGGGATCATTGGATTTTTCAAACTTCATTATTTTAATAGCCAGCATGAAGATTCTGATCCGAAGAACCATGAATCGCTTCCCCTTCATCATACAATACTCCAGAATAACTTAGTTTATAGTTCACCAACTGAATCTATTTCAATTGATGCTTTCACGGAATCAACTTCAATTAGCTTCAATCCAACTGAAAAGGCAATGTATTCTCAATTCAGTCAATTTTCCATTTTTCAGCCTCCAAGAGTTGTTTAGTTGTTTTTCAATAACAATTAATCATTACATAAAATATTTTTCATGTTGAATGGAATTATTCGCTTTTCCATCAGGAACAAGCTCATTATAGGTTTAATTACAGCTGCTTGGATTGTCTGGGGTATCATAGAAATGATAAGGTTGCCTGTCGATGCATTGCCAGACATTACGTCCAACCAAGTTCAAATTATTACTGTTTCGCCAACATTGGCTTCCATGGAAGTGGAACGCCTAATAACATTTCCAATTGAGCAGGCATCTGCTAACATCCCTGGAATTAAAGAAATTAGATCGATCTCAAGATTTGGTCTATCTGTAGTTACGGTAGTTTTCGATGATAGCCGAGATGTATATTGGTGCAGACAACAAATTAGTGAGAGGATGTCCATCATAAAGGACGTTATTCCAAAAGATGCGGGAAGCCCTGAAATGGCACCTGTTACAACAGGGTTGGGTGAAATATACCAGTATGTTGTAAAAGCAAAAGCGGGCTATGAAAAAAAATATGACCTTACTGAACTTAGAACAATACAAGATTGGATTATTCGTCGTCAACTGCTTGGAACACCTGGAGTCGCTGATATAAGCAGTTTTGGCGGAAAACTAAAACAGTATGAAGTTGCCATCGATCCCATAAAAATGAGGAGTACTGGTATATCTCTTCAGGATGTTTTTATGTCGCTTGAAAAGAATAACCATAATTCAGGTGCCGCATATATTGAAAAGGGTCCATCGCTATTATTTATTAGAACTGAGGGTCTCGCAAAGGACCTTCATGATATTGAAAATATATTTATTGAATCATCTGCATCCGGAACACCGATTTATGTTAGAGATGTTGCTACTGTTCAAATTGGTAGTCCAATTCGTTATGGAGCACTTACGTTTAAAGACCAAGGTGAAGTGTCGGGTGCTGTCATATTAATGCTTAAGGGTCAAAATGCATCAGATGTTATTAAAGGAATTGAAGCGAAAATGGATCAGATCAGGAAGACTTTGCCTGAAGGTGTTGAAGTAGAAGTTTTTTTGGACAGGACAAAGATGGTAGATAGAACCCTTTCTACTGTAAAAAAGAATCTTTTCGAAGGAGCATTGATCGTTTTATTGATATTGGTATTTTTCCTTGGCAATTTGAGGGCAGGGTTTATCGTTGCATCTGTTATCCCACTTTCAATGCTTTTTGCTGTTGGAATGATGAATCTTTTTGGTATTTCAGGTAACCTAATGAGTTTAGGGGCACTCGACTTCGGACTTATTGTAGATGGTGCTGTAATAATTGTAGAAGCTGTTTTATTCAGACTACACAGCAATAAACAAGATGGATTGTTATTAAGTCAATTCCAGATGGATACTGTAGTAGAACAATCTGCTGGGAGAATGATGGGTGCAGCAGTATTTGGTCAACTCATTATACTCATTGTATATATTCCAATTTTCTCATTGACGGGTATAGAAGGAAAGATGTTCAAGCCCATGGCACAAACTGTTGCCTTCGCGTTGATTGGAGCCTTTATACTATCTCTTACTTACATACCCATGATGACTTCAATTCTACTTAGCAAGCAATTGAATCAGCATGATACCTTCACGGATCGAATGATCAAGAAATGGCAAAATAGTTATCGAAGCATACTAGAGATACTTCTTTTGCATCCAAAAAAGGTGATATTATCTTCAGTTTTATTATTCGTAATATCCCTTTTTGTAGCATCAGGTCTTGGAGGTGAATTTATCCCAGAATTGGAAGAGGGTGATTTTGCGATTGATGCAAGGATGATGACAGGTACAACATTGAGTGAAACCATCAATGCAACAACGAAAGCAGCACATGAGTTACAAAAATTTCCAGAGGTTGAAAAAGTAGTTACACGCATCGGAGCAAGTGAAATCCCAACCGATCCAATGCCCATTGAAATGACTGATATTATTGTAAATCTCAAACCTAAAAATGAATGGACCAGCGCAGATTCTTACGACGAACTTGCGAATAAGATGAGCGCTGCTATAGGTAAAGTGCCTGGTCTCACAGGTGGATTTCAATATCCTGTTCAAATGCGTTTTAATGAATTAATAGCTGGCGCCAAACAAGACGTTGTATGCAAGGTTTTTGGTGAAGATCTTGACACCCTTGTAAAGTATGCAAATGAATTTGCAACCATTATAGGTGGTGTTGACGGTGCTAAAGACGTTTTTGTGGAACGCATAACTGGGTTACCACAAATTGTTATCCGATACAATAAGCCAGCCATAGCGGCATATCAACTTAATATTGATGATATCAACAAGCTCATTCGAGCTGCTTTTGCTGGGGAAGAAGCTGGAATGATTTATGAAAATGAAAGACGATTTGGACTTGTAGTACGTTTATCAAATGAATATCGGAATGATCTTTCTGATCTTGAAAGCCTGATGATTGTAAATTCACAAGGCATATCCATTCCATTGTCTCAGGTTGCTGAAATAAATATTGAAGAAGGCCCAAATCAAATTCAGCGCGAGGACGCAAAACGCCGCATAACTGTAGCGTTTAATGTGAGAGGAAGGGATGTGCAATCTATTGTGCAAGAAGTGCAACAGAAAGCTAACAAGGCAGTTAAATTACCTGCAGGATACTTTGTTAAATATGGCGGACAGTTTGAAAATCTTGTTGAAGCAAAGCAACGATTGATGATTGCTGTTCCTATTGCCTTGCTGCTCATTTTATTAATTCTATATTTTTCATTTGGTTCTTTAAAATACGGCCTTCTCATATTTTCCGCAATTCCATTGTCTGCTATTGGTGGAATAATTTTACTTTGGATGAGGGGCATGCCTTTTAGTATTTCAGCTGGTGTTGGATTTATTGCACTTTTTGGGGTGGCAGTTTTAAATGGAATTGTATTAATTAGTGAATTCAACCGATTAAAAAATGAGACTATAATGGATATGAGAGAAGTGGTTTTGGCTGGAACCTCAGCTAGGTTAAGACCTGTGCTCATGACTGCTGCCGTGGCGTCATTAGGTTTTTTGCCGATGGCTTTGAGTACAAGTTCTGGTGCAGAAGTGCAGAGGCCATTGGCAACAGTTGTGATTGGGGGATTAATTTCAGCAACACTACTAACATTGTTGGTATTGCCTGTTTTATATGTGTGGTTTGAAAAGCGAAAATCTGCTGTTTCAAAAGTGCATTTGCCCTTGATTTTAATTGGGTTAGTTTTTTCACTTTCTACAGTAGCACAGAACAAAGTTTCCTTATCGTTGGATTCTGTTCTTAAACTGGCAGAAAAAAATGAACTAGGACTTAAAATAGCTGGTAAACAAGTAGATTATTTTT
Source organism: Chitinophaga pinensis (assembly GCA_945866165.1). Taxonomy (GTDB): domain Bacteria; phylum Bacteroidota; class Bacteroidia; order Chitinophagales; family Chitinophagaceae; genus Pollutibacter. The sequence continues at coordinate 5,258 of CAMBGO010000065.1, forward strand.
CTACTCTAAAAAGTATCAAAGCTGAATTACCTCAATCAACTATCGGATTCGAATATGGTAATATAAATAGTGCTTTTAATGACACACGTTTTTTCTTCAATCAATCCTTTCAACTTCCTAAAGTATATATTAGACAGCAAAACTATCAATTGACTTCATATAATTTTGCTAGTGCAGAACGAGAATATAAAAGAGCAGAATTAAATAGGCATATCCGAAAGCTCTATTTTAAATTACAGGACTTAGATAGGAAATCAACAATACTTAATGAGCTTTCTAAATATTTTCAGGAATGGAAAAGGATTTCAATGTTGCAAGCTGAGCTTGGTGAATTACAGGTTTCTGCAATGAATTTAATTAAGGTGCAAACTGCGCAAACTGAAATGCAATTGTTGGAATTGAATAGGGAGGTGGAAAATATTCAATTTGAATTAAAAGGGTTAATGCAAATTGATTATTCTATTTCACCGACTTCTGATTCTGCCGTAGTTTCCGAAATGAATCAAGTACTTAAAACGACAAATCTGCAGCATCCCTTAATTCAGATTGCAGATGCTTTAGTGTTGCAAAAAAAAGCTATGACCGAGGTTGAGAGGAATAAGCTTTCTCCGATGATAAATTTAGGGTACAGTAATCTGTCAATTAAGGGTTGGCAAACTTCCGATGGTATTTCTCAGAAATATTATAGTCCACAAGATAGATTTGGAATATATCAGCTAAATATCGGTATTCCTATAATCTCTGGGGCAATACGATCACGAATAAAGGCATCCAAAATAAATGAGGAAGTAGCTTTGATTGAAAAAGAATTGCAGATTTCACGGCTTAATACAGATTTGCAAAAATTGAATACAAGCTATAATCAAATTAGAAAGTCTAAATCTTATTATGAGGCTGAAGGCTTAAAAATTGCAACCGACAATATGGATCAAGCAACCCTTCGTTTGAAAGCCGGAGATATTCCTTTCTCAGAATGGTTGCTTTTGATAAATCAATCTGTTCAGATTAAAGCCAGTTATCTTGAAATAGTTCATCAGCTTAATTTATTAACAGCAGATTATATTTACTTAACAGAAAATAGATAATTATGCGACTTATATATGTATTTTATTCTTTGGTCATTTTGAGTGTATTTGGCTGCCAAGAAAAAAAGGTTGATGCAGATTTACAGTTACCAAAAACAAATTTTGATACCTTAACATTAACTACTGAGCAATTGGAAAGTATAGATCTCTCTTATGGAAATATTGAATCAAGACAGATCAGTTCAGAAATAAAGGTTCAAGGGATGATAGACCTACCTCCGCAAAATATTATTTCAGTTAATTTTTCGCTCGGCGGATATTTGAAAAGCACCAAGCTTATCCCTGGAATGAAAGTCTCCAAGGGTGAAATCATCGCGACGATGGAAGAACAGTCTATTGTTCAGTTGCAACAAGATTATCTATTGGCAAAAACAAAGCACGACCTAGTGAAAAAAGATTACGAGCGACAAAAAACCCTTTATGATGCCAATGCTTCAACGTCTAAAAATTTACAACAGGTTGAGTCTGAATTGAAGATTCAGTCTATTAACATGGGTTCTCTTGCTGAAAAATTAAAGCTGATTGGAATTGATGTAAACAATTTAAATGCCAGTAACATAAAAGGCCAGGTCCCAATCCGTTCTACAATTAATGGGTATGTTTCAAAAGTTCATGTGAATACTGGTAAGTATGTTCAACCTACTGAGACTCTATTTGAGTTAATTGATCCTGATGATATCCATGTTGCACTCACGTTGTTCGAGAAGGATATTCCAAATGTTAAAAAGGGTGATCTTGTAAAAGTTTCACTCATGCAAGAGCCGGGTGTGCAATATGAAGCTGAGGTGATTTTGGTAAACAGGAACATTGATGACGATCGAACTGCAATGGCTCATTGCCATTTTTTAAATCATCCTGCTAATATCCTTCCTGGCATGTTTGTTGAAGCAGTTATTTTAGTAAAAAACAAACAATCATTTGTAATACCTGAAGACGCTATTGTAGAGACTGGCAACAAAAAATATATTTATATAACTGTTGGAGTAAGCAAGTTCAAAATGATTGAAGTATCCACAGGTCAGATCAGTCAGGGCTTTGTTGAAATATTATCTGATCCAAACTCATTCAAAAAAGATTCAATTGTAGTTGGTAATGCCTATAAATTATATTCAATTAATAATATGGACAGCGACGAATAAGGTTATTTATATTCTTCTCTAACAGGACTAAATACATCAATTAATTTGCAATCACTATGTGCAATAGCTGAATGGATAACATTTGAGGGTATAATATGTATCATGCCCTCAGTGAGCATGTGTATTTCATTGCCAATTTTCATCTCTAATGTTCCTTCAAGGATCATCGTTATTTGTTCATGTGGATGATTGTGGGCTGCTAGCAAACTCCCTTTTTCGATTGTTACATGACCAAGTGTGGCCAATGCTCCGTGTACATATTGTCCAATAATACCAGGCGAAAGTGTCTTCTTTTTAATGTCATTTAGTGTTGGCATAAAATAAATTTATTTTTCAAAATAAGCTACTGATCCTCCAACCCATTCTTTGTCTTTGTTATACCTTGTTCCAATCATTTTACCCTTGCTTAGTCTAGCTAAGTTAGTTAACAAAGTGGGTCTCTCATCTTCGTCTTTCCAGACATACATGAGTCTTATTTCAGCCTTTGCAGGAATATCGGGTGTTACTATACAATCAGCATATTTAACCTTGCGTTGTAAAATCCAATTATGGGGATCTTCAATGCTTATTAAATCACTTTCTTTTAAATCTATTATTACGCCCTGGCCCGCAAATGAGAAAAGTGGTTTCAGCACATAGTTTTCAAGGTCATGAGGCAATTGCTTTATCTCATTTAGAAAAAATGTTTCAGGGATTTCCGGGTGTCTTAAAAAGGGTAAGGTATACTTTGATATTTTATAAAACCAATTTGGATGTGTTATCCATTCTACTTCTATGTCTACAGTAAGGTCTGGTAAATTTTGTGGCTTGTCTTTTGTAGAGTTTAGTTCATCAAAAATAATTCTATTGTAAATTCGCTTTATTTGAGTTTTTTTTCCATTTAAATTATAATATAGTTTTTTCCCTTCTTGTATTATTTCTGTCAAGCAAACAGTCTTAATGCCAAGAAATTTCTCAGTACATTTAAAGTCAATTCTTGTTTTTTGATTTTCTGGCTTTAATTCAAGTAAAATAACATGCTTTTTCTCTTCATTCCCGATGATAAGATCTTTTAAAAAATTTAAATATGAGTTTTTTTCATATCCATTGAAGTAGTTTGAAAATCCGCTTGGTATCTTGAAATGATTTTCAAGGATTGAGGGGTAAAATGCCTGAAAGCCAAACAGTGTTGGAAAGCCTTGCATTTCAAGTAGTGCAGGGTAGTATTCACCTTTTTCATTCTCGCAGATTCCAAAATCAAAAGCAAGGAAATGTGGATGCTTGTTTTCATTCATCACCATTTCATTTGAAGGAACAGCTTTCTCCGTGAGTAAATTAAATTTGGGGTCCTTGATAAAATCAATGATAAATTCACAGACTTCTTTCATTTGATTCCCCAGTTTTTTATCAATGAACACTGGTGTTTCTGCTAATCGAAAGTCAAGTTCATTGGGAAATTCATACTCAATTTCATTGAGCATATTTTGGTATGCGTCATTTGTAAAATGTTTATTGAAATATGTTCTTCTATTTTCAATCATATTCCCCTTTGCGTATTGGTGATTAAGGAAATCTCATGGAGTGCATTTTTTAGGAAATTGGGTAAGATCAATTTATTTGTTTGGCTTATTTTATCTGGGTCATTCAATTGTTCAATCATCGACTCCCATTTTTCATAGCCGTGATTTTCTATCACTGTATTTTTTTTGTCTTCTCTTTGAAGATACATGCTCATTCCCTTTGCATCGGCCTCCGGGTGGAATTGAGTACCTATCATATAGGGATTGAATCGAATTGCCATCACGGCTCTTTCCAAGGGTACATGTGGTCTTTCTTTTTCAATACACAGAAGATTAAAGTTTAAATTGCTCGGTTTATTTAATTCAACTTCAATCACCTGGTAATCTCTACTGTCTACCCCATAAAACGGGTCACACAACCCATTAAATACTTGTTCTTCTTTTCCTTCTTCATTCATATGGATAGGGAATACGCCAAAGGCAGTTGATTTTCTTTTCTTCACATTTCCAATTTGAAAATACCTACAGGCTAACTGAAAGGAGTGGCAAATGAAAAAAACGTATTTTTTTCTTTTATTATAAGTGTCTTGGTTCCATTTTTCTATTGATGATAGCCATTGCATGTAAGAATTATCCCAATTTAAGCCTTCGCTTTCTGTTGGACTTCCAGGGCCACCAGAAGAGATATAAATATCATGGTCTAGTGTTGGAATATTGTGTTGTTTTCTGATTTCGAATTCTGTGCTAATGATTTCCTTATCCTGTTGACTTATAAAAGCATCTACAATATCTCTTATGCACCGCATCCCTTCATTTGGAACTCCTTCATAAAGATCTAAAATTGCAATATTAATTGGCTGCTTAACAGTTTTGTCCATAGCATGCAAAGTTAACCATTTAACGGCATTGATTTTGCGAAGGCTTAATGATTAAAGTGATGTTAGAAACTTACTTTCTATAAACGATGCAACTGCTTTAAGATCTTTTGTTTTTTCGAATTCAAGCAGTTGTCTATCTGCTCCAGTTCCTTTTTCCAAAATAAGGTGGATCACTTTCAATGCCTCTCTGCATCCAAGTTCATCTACTACATCATCAATAAAATCCAATAATTCTAAAATAAGCGCCCTTGTATTAATTTCCTCTTCTTTTCCAAAGTCGATTAATTTATCATCAATTCCATACCTAGATGCACGCCATTTATTTTCATTTAATAATGCCCTTGGATAGATCATGAAGTTCATGTTCTTTGATCTCAATTTGAATAACTTTGCACAGATGCATTGAAACATTGCTGCAAAGCCAACACTTTCATCTACTGTT
>CAMBGO010000066.1 GCA_945866165.1 Chitinophaga pinensis
AAATTTGGGATGATATCTGTGATTCAATCTTGGTTAGTCAGGAAGCAAGCAATTGGTTTTCAGGTAAATTAAAAATGAAATTAAGGCTTGCTTACATGCCGGCTTCAACAAAGAGACTTGTAGATACAAACTATGCAAAAGAAGATGAGGTTACAGGATTTTCAGATGGCTATCCAATATTACTTCTCGGTTCAGCATCACTTGAAGACTTGAATAAACGACTGGCCCAACCCATTGGTATGGATCGTTTTCGTCCGAATATTGTTTTTAGTGGAGGGATGGCATTTGATGAAGACTTAATGCATGAGATTACGATTAACAATGTTTTGATGCATGGCGTAAAGCTTTGCGCAAGGTGCATTATGACAACTACAAATCAACAAACAGCAGAGCGATCAAAAGAACCATTGTATACCCTTTCCACTTATCGAAAAAAAGACAATAAGATTTACTTTGGGCAGAATGTACTTTCGAAATCTGAAGGTGTTATTCATATTGGAAATGAAATTTCATATAAGTAGTGCATTATTGCCTTTTTGGAAAGGAAGGAAATGAACTTTGATAAAACATTGAGTTGTTGAAAAACTTGTTTTTGAGGAGCGTTTAATCTAAAATTTATTTGATCAGTTTTTCCTAACTTCAATACACAATCAAGTCATATGATACAACTATCACGCCGACAGGCGCTAAAACAATTTGCTTTTGTTTCAGCGGGAATGGCCCTTATCCCTTCCTGTATGCAGGACCGAAGTAAGTCAACTTTACTGCTTAAGAAAATAAAAGTGAGTCCTGCTGATGAAGCTATGTTGGCAGAACTCTGTGAAACGATCATCCCCAAGACAGATACACCCGGCGCCAAAGACCTTTCTGCCCATTTGTTTGTATTGATGATGATTGATGAATGCAGTAATAAGGAAAATCAAGATGGATTTATAAATGGCATGAAAGCATTTAATGAATTTAATCAGCAAACAATCGCTAAGAATTTTTCAGATGCCAGTCAGGAAGAAAGAGTTACAGTGCTAAAAAAGATTTTACTTATAAAGGATGAAAAATCACCCGTTCTTACTTTTTTTAATGACTTGAAAAAGAGAACAATTCAAGCATATACATCATCAGAATTTTTTCTCACAAAAGTGCAGGTATATGAATTGATTCCTGGACGATACCATGGCTGTGTTTTAGCATAGTTTCAAAAAAAATAAAATAATTTTATAATGACAGATAAGAATACATTTGATGCAATCGTTATAGGATCCGGAATGAGTGGTGGCTGGGCTGCAAAAGAATTTACTGAAAAGGGATTAAAAACATTGTTGCTTGAAAGAGGTCCTGAAGTGAAACACCTGCGTGATTATCCTACAACCAATATGATGCCTTGGGAGTTTCCGCATCGCAATGAAGTTACACAAGAAATAAAAGACGCCAATCCTGTTATAAGCAAGTGCTATGCTTTCAAGGAAGACGCCATGCATTTTTTTGTGAAAGACAACGAGCATCCTTATGTGCAGGAAAAGCCTTTTGATTGGATCAGGGGATACCAAACTGGTGGTAAGTCATTAATGTGGGCCAGGCAAACGCAGCGATGGAGTGAATTTGATTTTGAAGGCCCTGCACGTGATGGGTTTGCTGTTGATTGGCCAATTCGCTATAAAGACATGGCACCATGGTATAGCTACGTTGAAAAATTTGCAGGAATATCTGGCAATAGGGATAATGTAGCAACATTGCCTGATGGAGAATTTCTTCCAGCACTGGAATTGAGTTGCGTTGAAAACTATTTTAGTGATGTAGTGAAAAAAAATTATGCCGACAGACATGTTATTTATGCAAGGTGTGCACATATAACTTCGCCACAACAAATCCACTTAGACCAAGGACGTGCTAAGTGCCAGAACAGAACCCTCTGTCAGCGTGGATGCCCATTTGGAGGCTATTTCAGCTCCAATTCATCAACCATCCCATGGGCTGAAAAGACAGGAAACCTTACAATGATTTCAAACTCGGTTGTGCATTCAGTGATCTATGATGAGAAAGCTGGCAAAGCTACTGGAGTTCGGGTGATAGATGCTAAAACAAAACAATCCACTGAATACTTTGCTAAAGTAATTTTTGTAAATGCTGCAGCCATCAATACAAATCTTATTTTATTGAATTCAACTTCTTCAAGATTTCCAAACGGACTAGGTAACGATAGTGGGGTGCTTGGTAAATATTTTGCTTTTCATAATTACCGAGCGAGAATTTCCGGTACCTATGAAGGGTTTATGGATAAAAAAACGGATGGTCGATCGCCTACTAGTGCATACATTCCCCGATTTAGAAATGTTCTAAAACAAGAAACCGATTTTCTTCGTGGGTATGCTTCAGGATTTTCTGCTGGTAGGTATGTAGATAGAGACACAAATGGATTTGGAGAAGAATTAAAATCAAATTTGGGTAAGAAGGAAATGGGCTTGTGGCGTGTAGGTTCTCACATGATGGGAGAGACCATTCCAAAGGAATCGAATTTTCTTGCGCTTGATACAGATAAGAAAGATGAATGGGGGATGCCTTTGATTAAGATCAATGTTGATTATGATGCCAATGATGATAAGATGGTGAAGGATTATCATGAGCAACTCACTGAAATGTTTACCAAAGCAGGATTCCAGGATATCAAAACAACTGATTCTCATCAGCCTCCTGGATTGGATATCCATGAAATGGGTGGTGTTAGAATGGGTAATGATCCCAAAACTTCTATGCTAAACAAATGGAATCAGTTGCATGCTTGTAAAAATGTATTTGTTACCGATGGATCTTGTATGACTTCCACTTCAACACAAAATCCATCACTTACTTATATGGCATTCGCAGCACGTGCTGCTGATTATGCATTTTCGCAGTTAAAAAAAGGGGAGTTATAAACAAGTGGTACCTTTATTTTAAATCAACACCTATGTCTCCTAAAATAAACGCCACCTTAAATATTATTGCATTGATTTTTGTTTTGATGATGAATGCATTGGCGAATATTTTACCAATCAATGGATTCAATACCGGACAAATATCAGGTTTCTATCCAAATTATTTTGTGCCTGCAGGATTCACGTTCAGTATCTGGAGTGTCATTTATATTATGCTTATTGGCTTTGTTATATGCAGTGTTGCTGCAATAGGAAGTAAAATGGACATAAACTCAAAAGACGTAATTGAAAAAGCCAGTCCCTTGTTTCAACTTACCTGTCTTTTAAATGGTAGTTGGATTCTTCTATGGCACAATTTGTTTCTCATGGCGTCACTGCTGGTTATGATTTTTTTTCTTATCACGTTAATTCTTTTATATAACCGTATAAGCGAATTCAAATATAAATTGAGTCCCTTTATGCGTTTTTGGGTATATCATACCTTTATAGTTTACCTCGGCTGGATCTCTGTTGCAACAATTGCCAATGCCACAGCACTTTTTGTTGGCATTGGATGGCAGGGAAATCCACTGGAGCCACAGAGCTGGAGCATGTTGATGATTATTATTGCCCTTTTGTTGGGCGTCTTTTTGGTAGGAGCAAAAAAGGAACCTTCTTATGGTTATGTGTTGAGCTGGGCTTTCTTTGGGATATATGCAAGTCAAATGGATCAGTCGAGGACCGTTGGCATTACTGCAGGACTATCTGTATCAATACTATTGGCCCTTACCTTTACTATTCTAATTAAAAGCAGAAAAGCAAACGCGTAGAAGCGTTCGTTTTGTTATTTTTGTTTCATTATGATAAGTAAGATATGTAATGAAGTTTTTTTGCAAAGCGTAAAGGATTATCACATTTTAAATGATGTGGATGCCATCATGAAAAATCCTTTTGACCAAAGCGACCTGCAACACTTATTCTACTGGAAAAATTATATCGACACCGTGCAATGGCATCTTGAAGACATTGTAAGAGACCCGCAAATAGAGCCTGTTAAAGGGTTGGAATTGAAAAGACGAATTGACCGATCAAATCAAGAACGAACTGATTTGGTAGAAAAGATAGACGATTATTTTCTCAATTTATATGCAACTGTTCAATTGCTGCCAAGTGCAACTATCAATACGGAGAGCCCAGCATGGGCCATCGATCGCCTTTCCATCTTGATATTGAAAATATTTCACATGCAAGAAGAGGTTAATAGGCAAGATGCGAGCGATGAACACCGCAATAAGTGTTCAGTAAAATTAGAAGTATTACAAATGCAGCAGCTAGACCTTTCATGTTCTATTGATGAATTAATTTCAGATATATCATCCGGAAGAAAAGAAATGAAGGTTTATCGCCAAATGAAGATGTACAACGACCCATCGCTTAATCCTGTTCTTTATAACCTAAAGGGAAAATGAAAGACGATATAGCAAGGGAAAAAATATTGGTAATTCGTTTTTCTGCGCTTGGCGATGTTGCCATGACAGTCCCTGTGGTAAAAGCTTTTTTAACTCAGTACCCAAATAAGGAATTGCTAATGTTGAGTGATAAAAAATTAGCTGACCTTTTTGTTGGAATTGACCGGCTCGAGTTTATCAGCGCAGACTTACAGGGAGACCACAAAGGTATTTTTGGTATTATAAAGCTGTTTGATTCCATCAGAAAAAAATACAGCTTTCATTTGGTCGCCGATTTGCACGGCGTATTGAGAACACATTTATTGAGAATTCTTTTTAGGCTTTTTGGCAAAAGCACCGCGGTTATTGATAAAGGGCGCATTGATAAGTACGCCTTGACGCGCCGAGAAAATAAAATATTCAGGCCATTAACACATGCTACTGACCGTTACATCAATGTTTTCTTTCAATTGGGTTTTAAAGTGGAGGGAATAAAGGAGAAATTACGTCATGTTATTACTGAGAATAAATTGATTGATAAGTCAAGTTTAACGCGTAAGAAAAAAATTTGCTTTGCTCCATTTGCAAAGCATGATGCAAAAATGTATTCGCTTGATAATTTCAAGGAAGTAATAAAATATTTTGATGGTGGTGGGTATGATTTATATCTATTTGGAGGGCGAGGAGCTGAAAGTCTAATACTGGATGATTGGCGAAAGCAATTTCATTATGTTATTAAACCATCAGTGCAAACTGATTTACAATCCGAATTGAAAATTATGATGGATCTCGACTTAATGGTAACAATGGATTCAGCCAATATGCACCTGGCATCGTTGGTTGGGGTGCCTGTTGTTAGTATTTGGGGAGCAACGCATTCTTTTGCCGGATTTTATGGGTATAATCAAAATCCATTGAATGCAGTCCAGGTAAATCTTTCATGCAGACCATGTTCTGTTTTTGGAAACAAAGCTTGTTGGCGCGGAGACAATGCTTGTATGAAAGAAATCACGCCTGCAATGGTAATAGAAAAAATAGAGGCGGTGTTGAGTGGGTTATGAGTTGTCAGTTATCTGTATTCTGATTTCTGACGTCTGATGTCTGATTTCTGTCAATAGTTAATAACAGACAACTTTATTTTACATTTAGATTGTCTCCAACAATTTCTATGGTTTTCTTTTCCAGTGCATTTCCTGCAGGACCATTGATCACTGAACCACTGATTGTAAAATTGGAACCGTGCGCAGAACAATTGAAGCTGTTGGAGTTTTTTATAAACGTCACATTGGCCCCTGCGTGCGGACATGCGCTATTGAAGGCAACGAAGCTTGAAGTCAGGTTTCCAGATGTGGTTCTTACTACAATAACCCCATTGTTGAGAATGAAATCGTTTATTTCACGGAGCTGAGTTGCTAGGTTGATTGTGAGCAGTACTGCAGAACCCGATGGCGGATTATTGGGGTTATTATTGTTGTTGTTATTACTCCCGGGATTATTTCCTTCTTCTTTTGAACAGGCGTTCATCATACAGGCAACGCAAGTAAGCGTTAGTCCACCTGTTAGTTGATTGATAAATATTTTTCGATTCATACCTTACAAACAATGTTACTTCTCTTTTTGTTTGCTAAAAAACTATTTTATTCATAAATAGTTGGTTTTTTGTTGTAGAAATTTATAGCGAGTATAAATGATAATTTATATTAATGTTTATTAGAAATCTCATTATTCTATAATTCTTTTTACCAGATCCATAAACTCCGGTTGGATAAAGTATTCAAAACTTCTCTTGTCAAATTCAGAGCGCTGTTTTTCTATTACCAGTTTCTTGTTCTTGGTTAAAATCGACAGCTTTTCATTTATAGAGATGATTAAATCACTGCGAAGTCTTTTTTGAATTTCGGGAGAACGTTGTGCGGCTCCAATTACCTTATTTATCTCTTCAATGCTTGTAAGTCTTTCTTCAGAAGATTGTTTAAAGATGAATGAAAGAAGATTGCGTTCTCTCTCTTCAAGCAATTCAATTATTTTTGAGGATCGAAATGTTATTTGATTATCTATCTCATTTTTATCTTCTTTCAAACTATTTTTTTTATTTCTCATCCCATATCCCATCGAGGTTATCAAGGATGTTGCCCTTCCTTTTCCAAACAATAGAATGAGTAGAAAGATAATTATTACAATAAGTACCAGAATGATCATGTTGTACTTATTAATAGCAGTTGCTTTTGAAATTGACTCTATAGGTTTATAAAATATTTCTTTATCTTTTATGAGATCTCTTTCTGCTATTTTTATTGAATCAATTTTATTATAGTAATTTCCAATATATAGCATTGAGTCAACGAAAAATGAAATCGAAAAATCATTACTCCTGGTAGCATTTTCTTTTAATGCCCGTAGTTCATCTTTTTTTGATGTGCTTAATTGATATGTAATATTTTTTTTGACATCAATTATTGTTCCATTATTTGCGATCACTCCCCATGGCGTAGTTCCCAGAAAGGCATAGGTATCATTTTTTAGTTGTCCAATTGTGTCATAAATGCCTGTGCGAATATCTAGACTAAAAAGCATATCCTTATATGGGACGTATGAATATGGATCAATGATTGCTTGATGACTAAAATTAATTCCTTGGATATACAGTTTCTTTTCTAAAGTATCTAGGTAGTAGAAATTATCGTTTCCATTATCCATTTTTCTGCTGAAGTACAATGGATCTGATGTAGGAATGTGGTTCCATTCTTTACTGATAGGATTAAAAAAGCGTAGGATTCCGTTGGTTATCCAAAATCCGTTTCCGCCAAAAGAGTAGAAGGCAGTATCTAAGCAGAAGTTGATAGCTCCAAAATTATAGCCTATAAAATAGGTAGAATCCAATCGGGTCCATTTAAAGCCTCCAATGGTTTTATCCAGCCTATACAATCTTCCAGTACCATTCATTTGAATAAAGACATAATCCTTGGTTTTCAGGATGGATTGGTGCGCATTCTTGAAGTTTTCTGGAAGATCGGGAATTGAGAGTAGGTGTTCAGCATTCAGGGAATAAGTAATCACAGACTTCTTAATTGAGGCCAATTTCTCAATAATTGGGGGTAGGTTTTTAACCTGGGCAATTGGTCCGGTACCAAAAATCAGTCCTAGGAGAATTAGTCTTAGTTGCATGTGTCACATGCAATATCCTATTCAGCATATATCAGTAAGAGGAAAAACACCAATAATTCCACGTATTAATACATATTATGTAAATCACTTATATAAAAACAGTTATAAATCAATTTATTACTATGAGTAATATAAAATTTAAATATCACGTAAATACGGACTATTAGTAAAACCAAGATAAATTTTTTCTGTAATTAATCCGATAATTTTGTTTTTTTTATTAACACCAAGCAGACCACTGTTTCAGTTTTCAGCCGTTGCCAACCTAATTTTATCTTCTAGTCTGTTTTTAAAAGTAGCCTTTTGAGTTTTCTTGTAGGCTCATCACAACCTTTTCAAATACGCTTGTGCTGTTGTGCTGGCAAGGCCATTCAGGAACAACAAACCCTGATTGATGCTGAAGCGAAGGATAAAAATGAAATGAAAAAACAATTGGACGAACAGAAAAAAACAATGCAACAACAACAAAAACAAATTGATGAATTGAAAAAATTAATTGAAAAAGTATTGAATAAAAAATAAAGATGCATCTAACTGCATAATGTGATTTGTTCACCTTTGATTGATTTGAAAAACACCTGTGAAAACGGGTGTTTTTCGCTTTTAATAACTGCTCCTTCAAAGCATCTTTGTTTGCAGATGAGTATGGAATTAAGGAATGGCTTTATTGATGAAATAAGAAAGATCATTGAGCAGTCGCGCATACAGGCCGTCCGATCGGTGGATCATTTACGTGTGCATATGTATTGGGAACTTGGTAGAAAAATTGTTGAAGAAGAGCAACATGGAAAGGCGCGGGCGGAATATGGCAAATTTATACTTACGAACTTATCTAGGGCATTAGTTCCTATTTTCGGAACTGGCTATTCTTATCGCCAATTGGCCTATTTCAGGCAGTTTTACAATACCTTTTCAAATGTGAACGCACTGCGTTCACATTTCACATGGACTCACTATAGATTACTTATTAAAATTGACAATCATTCAAAAAGAGAATATTATGAAGTGGAGTCTGTCAATAATAACTGGAGTTCCCGACAATTGGAAAGACAGATCAATAGCCATTTGTATGAACGTCTGCTCATGAGCAACGATCCTGAAACTGTTCTTTCTATTGCTAGGTCAGAAAAGCAACCTACCGATGCCAGAGAGATTATCAAAGATCCAATGGTATTGGAATTTCTTGGGTTGAAACAAGAGGCAAGCTATTATGAAAAAGATCTTGAATCAAAGATCATCACTCATTTGCAGGAATTTTTGCTTGAACTGGGGAATGGATTTGCATTTATGTCGCGACAAAAGCGCATTCATCTCGATGGCGATGATTTTTTTATCGACCTTCTTTTATATAATAGGCTATTGCAATGTTTTGTGATCATTGAAATCAAAACAGGAAAGATCACCCACCAGGATATCGGACAACTGCAGACGTATGTCAACTACCATGACCGGTTTGAAAAGAAGGACTATGAAAATCCAACCATCGGTATCCTGCTTTGTGCTGATAAAAATGATGCTGTTGTGAAAATCACCTTACCCGAGAAAAATCAAACAATCGTGGCCAGCAAGTACCAATTATATCTCCCTTCGGAAGAACAGTTATTGAAGGAGTTGAAGAAATTTAATTAGGCAAGGACATTTTTCGAATGCAGGAAATATTATCGGATTTTGTGTAGAAAAGCAACGATCATCCGCCATTACATATTTATAAAGAACAATTAAAATATTTGCTAGAGAGGAACATCGCGAATTATCTTTTTACGCCGTAAACTTATTGAGATCTAGCATGAAATATTTTATACTCTTACCAATTTAAGAAGCGGCTCGAATGCATAAAGTGCTGGTCTTCTTCCTGAAGCTTCTTTTATGATTTTTATGATATTTCTGTCCAGCAATAATCGTGTAAATCTTGATGCAGTTTGTGCTGGAATTCCGCTTGCACTGGTGAAACGATTATTTCTAAATATTGGATTTGCAAAAATAAAATCCAGTGCATTTACGCTCCATTTGGATGAAAGTGTGTCTGCGAAAACCGATTTCATTTCTTCGTAGAGCTGCTTAATACTTTCAGCTATCTGGATATTCTTCATTGCTTGTTCTTCGATAGCCATGAAAAAAAAGTTACACCAGTCTTCCCAGTTTCCATCCGAAGAAACTTTTCTCATCTTATCGATATAAATATCCTTATGCTTTTCCATGTAACCACTAATGTAAAAATGAGGTGCTGTTATTAGTCCTGAAGACCATAAATAAAGCGTGATTAACATTCTACCTATCCTGCCATTACCATCTTTAAGAGGGTGCAATGCTTCAAACTCCAGATGCATCAACGCTGTCTTTATTAAAACAGGGTCATTGCTTTCATGTAAATAGGTGAATAAATTTTCCATGCCATCTATCAGTTTCTCAGGACTGATGGGTATGAACTCAATCTTTTGTTTGATTTTGTCGGCTAAGTAATTCTGTTCTGTTTTGTATTGACCAGGGGATTTTTCTGCGCCACGACCAAACGAAAGCAATTGCTGGTGAATTGATTTTACCAGATGTTGTGATAGGGGATAGCCTTCTTGCATTTTTCTTTGGGCATTTGTTAATGCCCTTTGG
>CAMBGO010000067.1 GCA_945866165.1 Chitinophaga pinensis
TCTGCATATTTCGAATTTGAAAACCTGGTTAAAAAACAGAATCGATTGGATGAGCTCAAATTTGAACACAACTGTTTCTTGCACATTTCCGGTTTTACCAACTTTAGTAATTTCTCAAATAAATTATAATCCCAAGCCACTTGAAAATATTTCACCTGAAAAGCTTGAATTTATTGAGATAAGCAATCTTGCTAATACGTCAGTAAACTTGGGCGGCATTTATTTTAAAGAACTTGGTATTAGCTACCAATTTCCTATGAATGCTTCAATTGGGCCGAAGCAAAAATTATACTTGGCAGAAGACTCACTTGTTTTTAGTCAGCTCTATTGCGTAAATCCCTTTGGTCAGTATTCAAGAAAACTTTCAGATTATTCAGAAAAATTGGTGCTTGCAGATGCATTTGGAAACACCATTGATAGTGTAGTGTATTCAGATTTAAGCCCTTGGCCCTCAGAAGCAGATGGCAAAGGTCCCTTTTTGCAATTGAAAGATCTTTCTCTTGATAACAGCCTGGCTTCAAGTTGGATTACATCAACGAATTTTTGTAAAGCTACTCCTTCGAAGCCGCTTGCCATAAATCAATCATTTTGTCTTAATGAAAAACCATATCCAATTTCGGCAACCCCGACACCGGGATTTTCTCTGCTCTGGTACGAAAGCAATTCTGTAGGTGGAAATGGTTCAGCGATTCCTCCTAAGCCAGTAACATCCTTCGTTGGAAGCAAGGATTTTTATGTTTCACAAATAAATCAGTTTGGATGTGAAAGTGATAGAGCAAAAATAACTGCATCTGTTGTAGATTGCTCTACTGTTGATCTTATTGAAATTAAAATAAGTCCCAATCCTACAACAAGTTATTTTTCAATTACCAATAGCAATATTTTTAAAGTTGATATTCAGGTGTACAATTCCACTGGAAAATTCCTGGAGGAGTTTAAAAATATTCAGCCTCAATCTAACATTGAAATTGGAGAGTTTTATGGAGCTGGACTTTATTTTATTAAGGTTAGTGGTAACTCAAAGACTATACTTCAAAAGCTAATTAGGCTTTAGCCACTCAATTAAATAGATTAGTTGTATTTGGCTGATTGTTTTCGTAACAAAGAAAATCATTTTGCGAATTCGAAACGTCGCCCACAATAACTGATTTGAAAAGTTACTTCTTGTCGATCAAAGAGTATAGCACATAAGCAAACTTTTTCCCATCAGGCGACCATGATGGTACATTGATTGTTCCTTGTCCTCCATAAAAAGGTTCTGTCAAGTCTTTGATGCTTTTATCTTGCAGATCCAATAACCTGAGTTTGACCATTCTGCCAAATGGATGCTGCTGTGCTTGGTCCTCCACATAACTAATAATAGTGGCTTTCTGATTATTGGGGTTGATATGTGCAAACCAATTTGATGGTTCATCAAAAGTCATTTGTTCTGGAGAGGATCCATCTGCCAACATCCGCCAAATCTGCATCTTTCCTGTCCTAAAAGAATTAAAATAAATGTACTTACCATCAGGACTGTATTCAGGTCCATCATCCAATCCGTCGGCCGATGTGAGCCTTGTTTCTGCTCCTCCATCGCTACTCATCGCATAAACATCATAGTTGCCATCACGCTGTGCACAATAAACAATTGTACTTCCATCAGGTGATACACCATGCCAATAAGAAGGTGCTTTATCAGTAAGTAGGGTAGGCTCTCCACCATTGCTTGATAATTTATATATTAGAGATGATCCACCCTTAATATTTGGCGGTGCACTGGAAATAAATAAATGCTTCCCATCAAATGAAAATCCATGGTCATTATTGCATTTATCGATTGTGCCTGTATTGAGGATTCCAATATTTTCACCTTTTGCACTGATCTTTTCTAATTTGCCATACGCGTTGATTAGCAGAAAACTACCATCAAAAGACCAGTTTGGTGCCTCAAAATGCCTTTCTTCCTTTAATATCAATGTTGATTTACTCTTTTTTAGGTCATAGATATATAGGTGGCTAACAACAGCTTTTCCTTCAGGAACCTGTGCTAACAGATTCATATTTAAGCAAGAAAATATCATGACAATTATGACCACTATATTTGTTTTCATACTTATTTTTTGAACTTGGTACATATTAAGGGAATAAGTTAGCTAAAGGTGTCGAGAATACAAAATTTAGAAATTGATTCCATTTGCTTAAATTGTTATTATATGAAGCGCAGCATTAATTTAGTTTTGCTCCAACTGGAAAAACAGATTCCATTTTTTGAGTCTTTCAATGGAAAAATTTCTGAAGGCACTGTTGGTTGGCATATTGAACACAGCCTTCTTGTTATCATTAAAATTTGCGAATCTATTTCTAGTTCAAATCCTGAAAAGTATCAATGGAAATTTAATCTAAAATGGCTGATTATTTCAGTAATAGGTTCTCTTCCTAGGGGGAAGGCCAAGGCGCCCCCAACAGTAATTCCTGAATCCGTATTGAGTGCAACATCATTGAAAGAGTCTTTTAGTCTCGCAAAAACGGCAATCGAAAGTTTAAAAAAATGTTATCCGAATCAATATTTTTTTCATCCATTTTTTGGAAAGATGAATCAGAAAAGTACGCTTGAGTTTTTTTCAATTCATACCAATCATCACCTGAAGATAATTAAGGACATTTTGGAGAAATAAATGTCTATTTGGTTATTATTTCTTTTTTTTCTTTAGCTCAAACTTTTCCTTGTTTTCTTGTACCCTGAATTTTACAATATCAGAGATCAATTTTTTTGGAAATGGTTTGCCGTGTGGAAATTTGATAGTGCCTTTTGAAGTTTCGAAATTAGAAAGTTGTTCTTTGAATACCACGATGGCATTTGCCATTGGATAAATTGCATAGTGACTTGTGTGGGAAGCATAGTAGATAAGCATTCCATGGTATTTCAATGACGGCATGCCATAGCTCATTCCTTCAACTGCATCAGGTGCATGTTTCAATATAATTTCACGTAATTCCTCGAAACCACTTCTTTGTTCCTTGGGAAGTTTTTTGATATAATCTTGCACAGAAAGAATGCTTGTGTCTTTCATCACTTTTCTGTTTTTATTTTTTCTTGAAGATTCCTCTTAGTAGCAATGCGATAAAAACAATTGATCCTACAATAATTTCTCCTTTGTATTTTTTGAAAAATGAATTGAACTTCTCCATGATATAAAATTAGTTTTTTTATATAATCTCAACCAATTGAATCCAGTTGCCGCAGGTATCATCCAGTACAACCATTTTTATTGTTCCCATTTCAGTGGGCTGCATTTTAAATTCTACATTCAAATCCTTCAATCGCTCATATTCATAGTCAATACTTTTTACCTCAAAAGTTGTACAAGGAATACCTGCATCATATAAGGCCTGTTGATATATTTCCGCTGGATCAAAAGAGATGGGTTCCAACAATAACTCAACACCATCTTGCTGTTCTTTTGATACAACGGTCAGCCATTTGTGTTCTCCAACAGGTATTTCAGTTTTAATTTCAAACCCTAAAATATCAGTATAAAATTTGATTGCTCTTTCTTGGTCGTTTACCAATATACTCGTGATACTTATTTTCATATTCTATAGATTGATAGGAGTCGAAAAATGAAACTTAAAATCCAACAAAGATTTCACCATTCCTTATTTCTATGGGATATGTTTTCATATTATATCCCTCTCCAGTAACATTGTATCCATTTTTTAGTGAAAACTTGAATCGGTGAAGTGGACAAACTGCATTACCCTGCATGTCGATATAGCCCATCACCATTTTCGCGCCTGCATGTGGGCAGAGCGATTGAAATGCATATAGTTTGTCGTTGAACTTTGCAATGCAAATAGTTTTATCACTCACTTCAGCCTGAACCATATCGTAATTGCCAAAGCCCAATGATTCAATTGACTCTGCAACAAAATGCCAAGTGTATTCCTTAAGCGCCATAGTCGTATTGCTGAAAACCAGTTTTATATGGGTAGCGCTTTACATATACCTCGCGAATCAATGCTAGCATGGTAGCTCTTAATTTATCTATGGCCCTTCTTTCAATAGCGGAGATAAACACGCAGTTACCTGTTGTTTCTTGTTCCCATCGTTTTCTTAAATCATCCAACAGTGTTTCTTTTACTTCTGCTTCAAGCCATTGATCGAAACTCCGTTCTTCATATACATCCATTTTATTGAAAACAGTGATAGTTGGTTTATCGCCACATCCCAGTTCTGCAAGGGTGGCATTAACTACTTTCATTTGGTCTTCATATTGTGGATGGGAAATATCAACTACATGCATTAGGATATCGCTCTCTTTTACTTCTTCCAAAGTGCTCTTGAAACTTTCGATCAGGTGGTGAGGTAGTTTTCTGATGAATCCAACAGTATCACTAAGAAGGAACGGGGTGTTTTCAAATACCAACTTTCTGGTGGTGGTGTCGAGTGTTGCAAAAAGTTTATTTTCCGCAAGCACTTCACTCTTGCTCAAAAGGTTCATTAACGTGGATTTACCCACATTTGTATAGCCCACCAATGCAACGCGAATAAATTCGCCTCTTTCTTTCCGTTGTGTATAGGCTTGCACCTCAATTTCCTTGAGCCTTTTTCTTAGCAATGATATTTTTTCGCGAATGATACGTCTATCGGTTTCAATTTCTGTTTCACCCGGACCTCTTGTACCGATACCACCTCCAAGTCTTTCAAGGTGTTTCCACATTCCGCGCAGGCGCGGAAGAATATACTGGTATTGTGCCAATTCCACTTGTGCCTTGGCCTGGGCCGTTTTAGCACGACTAGCAAAAATATCAAGAATAAGGTCACTGCGGTCAATTGTTTTTATACCAACTGCTTCTTCAATATTGCCAATTTGAGAACCACTGAGCTCGTCATCAAAAATGAGTAGTCCAATATTTTTTCCCTGGGCATATTTTTTTATTTCTTCAAGCTTTCCTTTTCCGATATATGTTTTACTGTCGGGATGCTGAAGTCGTTGTACCACTTTTTTATCAGTGATGGCTCCTGCTGTGGATGCCAAGAAAGCAAGTTCCTCCATGTATTCAGTTACCTGTTGTTCAGTTTGGTGATTGTGTATCACTCCAACCAAGATGGCATTTTCTGATTTTTCAAGAAGAATTTTTTTTTCGAGCACTAGCGATAATTATTGTTAAGCAAATTTACTTTAATGGAATGAAGCCATGAAGGTAAGTTAAAGGCTTCGTTGATTGAATTGGCAACCTGATTCAGAAAGGATAATTTATTTTAAAACAATATTTCTGTGAAAGTGCAGTACAAGTGCTACTTGATTACAAACCACTTATTGCCAACCCTATTGAAAATGGCTTAACAGCTGGCCCGAAGCCTACTTTAAAGAATTCGGTTAGTGTATACGTACCAAACAAGCTGATGTTTCCATAGCCTACGCGTGCGGTTCCAGCAATTCTTGTTCCATTGAAATTTCGCTTGTCTTTTGTCTTAACGAAATAGCCACCCTTGCCAGATGCATCCAAGTCAATTTTCGATTTTACTTTTCCGTCAAGTATGGTACCGATTTTAACACCCAAAGCAAATTTCCAACCGCTGTTCATATTTACAGGGTTGCTTGAATACCTTAATTCAAGTGGCGCTTCCAAATAACTCGTTGCAAGTTTGCTTTTTTTGTATCGAGTGATGGTATCGTTTTTAAATGTAGTCCCGTTTCTATTTGCAACATCAATAGCGGTTTTGTTGAAATAGATATTATCTGACCCCACACCAGGTCCTATTGCAACGCTTAATTTTGGATTGGTTTTGAACCTAAAGTCTAATAGAAAATATGCATTAAAGGTTTTTGACAACCCTTTTACATTGAGTCCATCTTTACTGCCCCATCCAGCATAACCGACTTGCAACATGAAATGATCAGATGCCCTTTTCGAGAAATCAGTCTTGCTCCAATCAAATTTCTTTGGCTTTTCAGAATTTTCCTGGGCAAAAGCACCCAATGTGCAGCAGGTCAGAATCAGTCCTAAAATCAATTTCATACGCTTGTTTAAGATGTCAAAAGTATCTTCTCAAGGCTTAATAAAAGGTTAAGATTGAGGCTGCGAAGGTAATGCACTTATGCGGTTTTATATAATTTGCTTGTCGTGGTGGTTTTATAAGGGGAAAAGTACTTTTAAACCCTGTTTTTGGAGACAAATAGCTGTAAATTAAAGTAATCAAAACTATATCTATGCATGAGCAAAAAATTCCTTCAGTAGGCGATTGGATGATCACGCTTCTGATTCTCTCTATTCCTTTGGTGAATTTTATTGTGCTTTTGATTTGGGCTTTTAGCAGTGGCACCGACCCGATCAAGGCAAATTTTTCAAAAGCAGCCTTGCTGTGGTTGGTTATTATTATGGTGCTTTACTTTTTATTCCTTGGCGCAATAATCGGTGCTTTTTTAGGTGCAATGAATTGATGTATTGCAATAAAGAAAATAGCCAGCTGATAAGTCAACTGGCTATTTCTATTTTATGTTTATTAATTATTTTATCAAATCTTTTTCCAGCTGTTCAAGTGAAACGCCTTTGGTCTCGGGCATTTTTGTGAGCACCCAAACCAATTGCATGACCATCATAGCTGCAAAGAAGGCAAATATTGGCCAAGGATTGTCTTTGAAAATGCCACTCTCCTTATCGAGAAACACGGGTGTAACCAATGTGATTAGTGCTGCAAAAACCCAATGTACACTCGCTCCAAATGATTGTCCCATGGCGCGAACCCGGTTTGGAAATATCTCTGAAATAAATACCCAGATCACAGCGCCTTGTCCTACTGCATGTGCGGCAATGAACAACAACAGAAACGAGAGGAGGAAGCTTGGAGATGCACCAGCATAAAAGGCCCAAGCAACCATTGAGAGACTCAAAATATATCCAACCGATCCAATGAGTAACAGTGTTTTTCTGCCAAGCCTGTCGATCAGGTACAATCCAACAAAGGTGAATACAAGATTTGTTCCACCAATGGCAATCGAATTAAATAGAGATTCTTTTGCAGCCAATCCAGCCCTTTCAAGAATTTCAGGCGCATAATACAGAATGAAATTGATTCCAGAAACCTGGTTAAAAAATGCTACCATGAATGCCAGCCAAATAACCCGGGAATTTTTCGAGTTGAAAAAGTTACCAGCACTGAGTTTGTTTGATTCTTGTTGAGATTGAATTGAATTGATCACTCCGTCAATGTCATCAATCTTTAATTTTTCCATAATCATCCTGGCTCCGGCTGTATCATTTTTTTTGCTGATGAGCCAGCGCGGACTTTCCGGAATGCCAAACACCATCACCGTATATATTCCCGCAGGAACAACCATGATGCCTAACATCCACCTCCAATCATTTTCACCACCAATTCCTTGAAGAAAATAATTTGAAAGAAATGCAATTAATATTCCGAAAACAATATTGAACTGATACATGGCGCCAAGCCTGCCTCTGGTTGAAGGAGTAGAAATCTCAGAAATATATGTTGGTGCAGCAACAGATGAAATACCGATTCCTAATCCACCAATGAACCTGAAAAATGAGAATGTATATGGATCCTGTGCTAGCGCAGAACCAATTGCTGAAGCAGTGAACAAGATACCTATCCAAAGCAACACTTTCTTTCTGCCATATTTATCGGTAGGACCACCTCCGAAAATAGAACCTACAACTGTTCCCCAGAGGGCCATCGACATGATAAAAAATCCATGAAACCAAGGACTGGTATGCCATAGCTCTTTGATTGGAAGGTTTGCCCCTGAGATCACCACCGTATCAAAACCAAAGATGAAACCAGCCAAAGCGGCAATCAATGATATGCCGAATAAACCTTCACTGAATTTTGTTTTATTTATACTAGTTGAAGCTTGACTCATAATAGTTCTACTTTAATTATATAGTAAAATAGGGTTTTTTTGTTACAATTACTGATTCATTTGAGAATGGAAGCGGATTTAAAATCGACCAAACTATGCGCAAGTCGTAGCGAAATCTTCTTACATTTATCTAAATCGCTTACAATATGAAAAGCTATCTATTTTTTGGGGTTGCAATTTTTGTGAACCTTGCTTCGCAAGCACAACAGAACATTGTTAAACTGATACAAGAAGAAAATAAACCTATTGTTCATGTGATGGTTAATGGAAAAAAATTCACTGATTTTTTTTATCCTGATACCATTGCAAAGCCTGTACTTTTTCCAATTAATGCACCTAATGGAACAACGGTTACCAGAGGCTTTCCGGTAAATCCTATGCCAGATGAACCCACTGATCATCCGCATCATCTAGGGCTGTGGATGAATTACGAGAGTGTAAATGGACTCGATTTTTGGAATAACTCTTATGCTATTCCAGCTAACAGAAAACATCTCTATGGAACTATTAAGTTTCAGAAAATAACTGAAATGAAAAATGGGGAGGTGGGTAAGTTAGGTTACGAAGCGATTTGGGTTGACATCGAAAACAAAACTCATCTAAAAGAAAAAACAAGTTTTTTATTCAAGGAAATAAAAGGTGTTTGGGTAATTGATAGGACAACCACACTTGAGGCAGTGATACCTGTTTTGTTCAAAGACGTAAAGGATGGATTGCTTGGTTTACGCATGGCCCATGAATTACAGATTCCCACAAAAGAAACAAAAACATTCACTGATGCCAATGGTATTAAAACAACCATAGAGGTACAATCCGATTCTATACCCAACGGAAATTATATCAATAGCAATGGCATTCAAGGTGATGATGTGTGGAGCAAGAAAGCAAGTTGGTGTATGATGGTTGGTAAAATGAAATCAGATTCCATCAGCATCTTGATCATTGATCATCCGGAGAATATTGGATATCCCACCAATTGGCATGCAAGGGGATATGGTTTGTTTGCTGCTAATCCTCTCGGTGAAAAAGTTTTTACAAATGGAAAGGCAGAAAGAAATCTAACCTTAAAGCCTGGCGAATCAGTTCAGTTTAAATACAGAATTGTAATTGCTTCTGGAAAGCAAATATTATCAAAAGAAGTAATATCAAGTCTTGAAACTGATTTCAAGACAAATTGAAATAAGCATTAATAAGTAGATTCAATTTTATGAAAAAGTTTGTGCTCTATATCGGATTTATTTTCTTAATTATTTTTGAAGTACTACGTGTATACCTGATTATGCCTATGCCCGGAAGCCAAGAATTTGATTCCATCAATCTTGCATATTTATTGGGTTCAAATAAAATTTATATACGGATCATTTTATATTCCATTATTGTATATCCGTTTATTGTTGAGTTTAAGCAGGCAAAGAAATTAAAGAAGTCGTTGCTCATTGCCATGATTTTATTTTATGGGTTTGTTTTTTATGTATTTACTTTTGAAATGGAAGCCGATAAAATGTTTTATCAGCCTGCACACAAATATTTTAGTGGTCGCACACAAAATAAAATCGCAACCGATAAGTTGATTGTTGGCGTTGAATTACAAGGAATCGCCAAGGCCTACCCCATACAGCTAATTGGCTATCATCATCAGGTGGTAGACACCATTGGTGATACACCCATTATGGTAACTTATTGTACGGTGTGTAGAACCGGAAGAGTGTTCCATCCTGAAGTAAATGGGAAAGTGGAGACATTCAGGCTAGTTGGAATGGATCACTATAACGCCATGTTCGAAGATGCTACCACAAAGAGTTGGTGGGCACAAGCAACGGGTGAATGTATTGCAGGTCCGCTAAAAGGTACCAAGCTAAAAGAGTTTCCTTCTGAACAGGTTCGGTTAGATACATGGTTAAATGAGTATCCAGCCTCCATGATACTTCAGCCAGATGAACAATTCAAACAACAATTTGATCAGATGCAATCATATGACAAAGGAGTTTCAAAAGGCATGCTTACCAAACGCGATTCAGCTTCTTGGAAATTCAAGTCTTGGGTAGTGGGTATTGTGTATAAGAATAAGGCCAGGACCTATGATTGGAATATGCTTGTTTCTGAGCGAATGATTGTTGATTCGATTGATGACAATCCTTTGTTACTGGTATTGGAAAAAGATAGTGCATCTTTTCATGCATTCAGCAGAAAATACATGGATGAAACA
>CAMBGO010000068.1 GCA_945866165.1 Chitinophaga pinensis
TTGTCTTTATAAAAAGCGGCACCAATAAGTGACCCATTCGGTAATGGAGAGGCGGCTTTTCTTTTGTACTCGGGTACCCTCACAACACTGTCTTTATCAAGATGATAAATTGTTATAACACCATTGTGCAAAGCAACAGCCAGCTTACCATTAGGGGAAACTGTTAATCCAAATGGATCATGTGTTATTCTTGTGACTTTCCCAACCGGCCTAACAAATCTTCCGCTTGGGAGAACAGATACATCATTTAGGTTGATGCTTGCATATTGATTTTTCCCTGGAACTTGTAAAGATGTTTTGTACTGAGCTTGGAGATTCATACAACCAAATAATACAAATAGAAATGGAAATAATTTCATGGCTTGAAGATAATTATTTGTGATTATAATTTGAAAAAGGCCCCTATCGAAATAGGGGCCAAATAAAATCAGAATAAGTAAAATTGAATTATCATTTGATTATCCACATTGCTGCATTGATATCATCTTTTCCGCCGAACTGTGAGGTAAGTGCAGCACTTAGATTTTCACCGTTGGTTGTTCTCTCCGTACCAGGATATTGAAAACGAAGAGGAATTATTCCACTGTTTCCTGTACCGGAACCACCTTTAGCAAATGCAGGTAAACCTGTTCTTCTGTAATTGAAATAGGCTTCCGAAGCTGAGTTTTGAAAAAAGGCTATATACTTCTGCTTAAGGATCTGCTCTAGACCAGATGCGTTGTTACCAGCATATTTAACAGATGGTTGAGCATAATATTGAGCAAAGCTAAAATTTACAGTATAAGGAATATAATCACCACCTTCTGTTACTTTACCTCCAGCCTTGAGATAAGAAAATGTGTTTGCTCCTTCTTTAATATTATAAAAATTGATGGATGCATTCATTCCATTTTGATACCACTTTTCGGCATCGCCGTTAACCCATCCAAGGTTCATTGCTTCAGCAATATTAAAACACATTTCAGCATAGCCAACTATTATGGTGTTTTCAGCTAAATAAGTGCTGTAATATCTTTTGCGACCAATGAAAGAATACTCACCTGGAACAAATCCAGCACCGTTATTGATACCAGCTTTTGAAGACATATCTGCTAAATCTTCAGCAGGACTAGCTCCAACATAAGCAGCATGATCAGAAGGAAGAATTCCAGCTTTTAGCTTAGATCCTGCAGGCTCAGCAACAACAAATGCTCTAGGATCTTTAGTCGATGTTAACAAGCCCAAATAAGTTGAAGAAGTATTATATCTAGTTGCATCAAAACCATAATTATCAGGATTTGATGGATACTTATTAAATGGATTTACATAAACGAATTGAAGATTATCTGACATTGAAGTGAATGTAGGATAAGAAGAAGATCCATTTAAGATTTTTTCAAAGGTAGATTTTACACCCAAGTCAGAATCACCAATTTTCTTGCTCAATGAAATCAACACACGAAGACGAAATGTATTAGTTAATTTCTGCCATTTTCTTAGATCGTTATTATAATAGAAATCACCTAATAATGAATTATCACCCTTGCTAATCAAAGAAGCGAAATCTGCATTTGATTCTTCGAGCCATTTGTTGATTTGGATGAAGATTTCTTTTTGTGTGTTGTATTTTGGCTTAAGAACTTCTGCGCCCTTTAATGCTTCAGTCATTGGCAAATCACCAACTGTCATAGTCATTTGATAAAACAAATAAGCGCGCACAAATTTTCCAATTGCACTATATGGATTCACAGCAGCTGCACCTGATTTTAGGGCTTCCTCTTCCATTTTAACAACATTCTTCAAAGCGGAATAAGACAAAGTTGCCCCGCTCCAGTTGTACTCCTGGTTTCCATAATAGTTATAATTACAACATGAGAATTGATTCCAACGCTGTTGTATACCCCATGCGCCAGGCGACAAGCTTACCTCAACACCATTCAATACAATTGATGCAGGAACCGACTCTGGATTATTTGGATTTTTTTCCATTTCATCATACGTCTTGCTGCATGAAGCTGCAAGAAAAGAGACGAACATTAATAACGAAATTATCTTTTTCATTTTCATTAATTTTTAATTTATTTAGAATACAAGGTTGATATTCAACCCAAATCTTCTTACTGTTGGCGTCTGAAGTGAAGTTGATGTTTGTGTTCCAGCGTACTGATCTAGATCAACATCTTTATTTTGTTTCTCTTGGAAATAAAATAAATTCCTTCCTACAAACGATACTGTGGCAGAACGAAACACTGTCTTCTTCATTAAAGACTCAGGGAAAGTATATCCCAAAGTGATTTCACGTAATTTGGAGAATGTCTTATCCATCAAATTACCACCATCTTGACCGTAGTAACGGCTGATATAATCCTGAGCAAATGTTTTGATATCATTAGGAGCAAATCCTAACGCTTTTTCGTTAGTTAATTTTCCAGTTACAGCATCATAAATAGGAGTTCCAGAAACTATTTTAACACCTTCTCCTACATATGCCTTGATACCTTTATAATCTTGGAATCTAGCTTCGCCAAAGGCACCTTCAGCAGTTTCAATATGACGTCCTCCGCGGAAGGTTTGTTTTCTAATATAATTCTGCATAGTTCCACCAACACGACCATCAAATTGAACAGTTAGGAAAACAGTCTTGTATTTAAATTTGTTTACAAGTCCCCATGACCAATCAGGAGAACCATATCCAAGACGTTGTGCTTTTGGAAGAACGATTGGACGACCACCTGCATCATTGATTATCTGTCCACCTGATGTTCTTGCGAAATTACCAGCTTGGTAAACGTCTAAACGGTCACCTTTTTTCAAATACAACGCACCAACTTGAATTGAATCCGCTCCGTTTGGCAATTCAGCATAAGTTTGTCTGTATGTACTCCAGTTAAACAATACATCCCAAGAAAATTTCTTCTTCATGATTGGTGTTCCAGAAATAACCAATTCAGCACCCTTCGTAGCAAATTTAGCAGCATTGATAAAAATTCCAGAATAACCAGTTGTTTGTGAAATCGGGTTTCTGAAAATTTGCGGACCATCAATATATTGGAATATTGTTGGTTCGAAAGCCAACCTATTTTTCAAGAAACGAATCTCTAAACCTGCTTCATAATTTGTACGTGAAGCCGGCTTGATTTCATCATATAAATTATCTGTGAAATAAGCAGCTGTTGTATTATTATAATTTAAAGGTGTTGAATAAACGTTGCTAATTAAGTTATATGTTGGACCATCATATGCTGTAGTGTATGCAGCTCCGTAGCCAACTGGATAAGACGAAGGTCCAACGTAAGAAGTCGTACCACCATCCCTTACATTGGCATAAGCAGCCTTCAGCTTAAGAAAACTAATTGCAGCAGGAAGGTTGAGATAATCACTCAACACTGTGCTAAACGAAAGTGAAGGATACGTACCAGCCTTAGAACCTGGAATTGCAGATGATTTATCAGTACGTATTGTAGCACTTATATTAGCATACTTCCATAATGATACGTCAAGTGATCCGTATACAGAACCCACCATCATGTTTGAAGAAAAGTTAGATCCTACTACAGGGTTTCTTGAGTTTGCAAAAGTGTATATTCCAGGAACATTCAAATAGTTAGTTGATAAAAAACTTGAATTATATTTCATTGTACGAATATTCGAGCCGGCAAGAGCTGAAACATTCAAACCATCAAAAAATGATTTATTGTACTTTGCGATTAACTCTGTGTTATTTTCAAACAACTTTCTGTCATCTTCGCGATAATCGCCCCTTGCTTCTTCACGTCCGTATGATGTAGCAGAATAAGGGAATTTTTCTGTTCTGAACAAATCATATGTTGTCGCAGATGTACGTCCAATGAATTCTAAGTTTTTATTCGCTTTATAGCTTAGGGTTAAATAACCATAGAAATCATTCTTGTAATGTCCGCGAAGCCATTCTTTAGCAGTAAACCAAGGGTTATTATACCTCTGATACTCAGCATAAATCTGCTGAACACCTTCCTTACCTTGTTGCCAATAATTTTTCATGTCATCAACATCCCAGTCTGCACCGCCCCAAATGATCATATTATAAATCAATGAATTGGGTCCGTATTGAACATCTGGTACATTGGGAGTAGTTTGCCTTGTGTAGTTAACATTGGCATCAAAGCGAAGTTTTGAACTGAAGTTATACCCAATGGATGAATTAAAGTTGAATGAATTGAGTGATGTGTTTGGAACAATTCCTTTTTGACCAGTATGTGTTAAAGAAAAACGTATATCTGATTTTTCATTACTTGACGATACTGCAATATTTGTAGTTGCCAACATTCCAGGTTGAATAAATCGCTTAAGGTTATCCTTACCACGAGCTGTCCATGGAGTTGGGGTTCTTTTACCTGTTAGCGGATCAATAGGTGAATCATATTGAGCAACCAATTGCCCTTCAAATTTTGGACCCCAAACGTCGTAGTCGCCATCATTCAAACCACCACCACGGCCGTCAACAAACGCATATTGACCATGATCACCAGGGCCATATTCGTCTTGAACCTTTGGTATTGCATTAAAGCCACTTTCAAGCATAACACTTGAATTTAACTCTACAGCAAATCCACGCTTGTCTTTAGTTCCTTTCTTTGTGTTGATAATAATAGCCCCATTGATAGCTCTATTACCATAAAGAGCAGAAGCGGTTGGACCTTTCAAAACAGAAAATGATTCGATATCATCAGGACTTATGTTCCATGTATCTGAGTTTATCGGAATACCATCAACAACATAAAAATTTATACCCGTACCCCTGAGAATCACTTGAGGACGACCAAGAATTTCAGCTGAAGCCCCTACATTTAAACCAGCAACCTTTCCAACCAAACTATTTATTGCATTTGGTTCACGTGCTTTAATTAAATCCTGACCTTTAACTTCTTGCACTGAATAACCGATTCTTTTTGATTCCTTCTTAATACCAAGTGCTGTAACTACAACTTCATTTAATTGTCCCACTTCAGTTTCAACTGAAATAAGTAAACGGTCAGATTGACCTACCTTGAATTCAAGAGTCTTTATACCAACGCCACTCACCAAAAGCACGTCTCCTTCTTTTGCGTTAATTGTAAAGAAACCATCAGGAGAAGTCATCGCTCCAACCTTAGTGCCCTTGATTACTATTGAAGCACCAGATACCGTCTGTCCATTTTCAATTGCCATGACTTTACCAGAAATAGAACGCTGCGCCGAAGCCAAATATGGCAGCGCCATTCCGAGCATCAAAAGCATAGTGAAAACCCACTTGCTTGTTAACATTTTCATAAATATTGTTTTGTTTGAGTTGCGAAACTATACTACCAAGATTATGATAAGGTGTCCTAATTATGAAAATAAAAGATATTAATGTTTAATTCAATGTTAACAGAACAAAGGTCATGTTAAACTAATGTTACCTAGCAACAAATACTTTTTTAAATTGCACATCAATTTCAATCTTTTTTTATTTCTTATTGATTGAAACTTATTTTTCGAATAATATTCATATAATTCACGGCAAGATCATATTCAGAATGAACAAAAATGACTTTCCAAATAAAAAAGATTTAATCAAGGAATTAATAAAAAATGCTGTTGCAGAGGACAAAGGCAATGATGATATCACCACATCAGCCCTCATAAAGGAATCCTATAGTGTAAAAGCAGAAATACTCGTTAAAGAGAATTGTACATTAGCTGGCGTTGAAGTTGCTGAGATTGTATGTGAGGTAGTAGATAAAAATATCCAGACTGAATGGGTTCATCGAGACGGTGAATTTATAAATGCCAATACAGTAATAGCCAATCTAATTGGACCAGTTACATCAATTTTACTTGCTGAAAGAACTTTGCTCAATTTTATGCAACGCATGAGTGGAATTGCAACAAAGACCCAGGAATTTGTTGAATTAATTTCACCTTATAAGACTAAAATATTAGACACAAGAAAAACAACTCCAAATTTCAGAATTTTTGAAAAATGGGCTGTTTT
This sequence comes from Chitinophaga pinensis, assembly GCA_945866165.1. Classification (GTDB taxonomy): domain Bacteria; phylum Bacteroidota; class Bacteroidia; order Chitinophagales; family Chitinophagaceae; genus Pollutibacter. The sequence goes on from CAMBGO010000068.1 coordinate 5,975, forward strand.
AATTGGAGGTGGTGTAAACCACAGATTTGGACTATATGATGAGATACTTGTTAAAGACAATCATATAGAAGCTTGTGGGGATGTATCTGAGGTACTGCGGAGGCTGGAATCAAATTTTATCGATAAAACAGAACGGCCTTATATAATTGTAGAAGTAAAAAATGAGGAAGAATTTATTAAAGTTGCTGGCTCCAAATTAGTAGATAGGATTTTACTTGATAACATGAAAGCAAATGAAGTTGAATCTTTACTGTTAAAGCATCCAACAAAAAAACCAATTGAAGTTTCAGGTGGAGTCAATAAAAATAATTTAATTGAATACGCAAAAATAGGAGTTAATTATATTTCCATAGGAGCCCTCACGCATCATATTGAGGCTATTGATATTTCAATAAACATAATAAAATGAATTACAAAGAAGAGATTGAAAAATTAAAGAAGGAGAAAAAGGCAGTTATTCTTGCACATTATTATGTTTCGGGCGACATTCAGGATATCGCAGATGTTATTGGGGATAGCTTGGCGTTGGCACAGGCATCAAAAAAATTAGATGCAGAAATTATTTTGTTCTGTGGCGTTCATTTTATGGCCGAAACTGCAAAGATATTGAATCCTAAAGCAAAGGTTATTATACCAGATTTTAATGCGGGATGTTCACTAGCAGATTCTGCACCAATAGATAAATTCATACAGTTTAAAAAACAACATCCGGAAGCCATTGTAGTAAGCTACATCAATTGTAGCGCGGAAGTGAAAGCTGAAAGTGATTATATATGTACTTCTTCTAATGCAGTTGAAGTTGTGAATGCGATATCAATGGATAAAGAAATAATATTTGCCCCAGATAAACACCTTGGGAGATATGTAGAAAAGATGACCAACAGAAAAATGCACATTTGGGATGGTAGCTGTATTGTACATAATAATATTTCGCAGGAAAAATTAAATCAATTGATGAATCAACATAAAGATGCATTATTGATCTCTCACCCAGAATGCCCCGAAGAAATAATTGAAAAGTCGGATTTTGTTGGCTCTACCAAAGCACTTTTAGATTTTGTAAAAAAATCTACACAACAAAAATTTATAGTTGCAACTGAAGCAGGGATTCTTTATAAAATGAAAAAAGAGGCCCCAGGAAAAATCATCATTGCTGCCCCTTCTCACGAGAATAATACTTGTGCTTGCTCAGAATGTCCATATATGAAAATGAATACCCTGGAAAAGGTATACAAGGCCCTCCTGTCGGAATCACCCACCATCCACATAAATCAGCAAGTTGAAGCTGCTGCATTGCGTGCTTTAAATAACATGTTGTCAATAAATTAATGGAGACAAATCATCATTTTGATATTATTGTTGTTGGATCAGGCGCTGCCGGGCTCTCGTTTATCAATTATATCAACGAGCAAAGCGATTTTAACAAGGATGATATTACAATAGCACTATTTTCAAAAAAAGAGTTCAGTGCAACAAACACAAATTGGGCCCAAGGTGGAATTGCAGCAGTTTATTCAGCGATTGACTCAAAGGAAAATCATGTTCAAGATACCTTGATTGCTGGTTCAAACATGAATAATCAAACTATTGTAAGCAAGGTTGTTGATGAAGCACCAAATATTATTGAAGACCTTATAAACTGGGGAATGATTTTTGATAGAGATTCAAATGATGATTTCAAGTTAACTCTGGAAGGGGGACACAGTAATGCAAGAATTCTTCACAATAAAGATGAAACAGGAAAGTTAATTCAAGTTTCTCTTGAGAATAAAATGAAAAAAAATAGCAAGCTCAGCAAATACGAGCATTGCCAACTTATAGATGCAGTTAAAGATTCTAATGGAATATTTAATTTAATCTTTCTTGATGAACAAAATAGACTTTCCTATTTCAGCGCTTCCATTCTAGTAATAGCGACTGGTGGCTTAGGTGCATTATATTCAAAATCAACCAATCAAAATACATCAACAGGTGATGGCATTTATTTTGCAAAAAAATTAGGTGCAAAAATTCAAGACCTGGCATATATTCAATTTCATCCGACAGGATTATATAGCCAACATGAAACAGCATACCTGGTCACTGAAGCATTAAGGGGACAGGGAGCAGTTTTAAAAAATTTAAATAATATCTCATTCATGGAAAAATATGATGCCCGTGGATCATTGGCACCTAGGGATATTGTTTCAAGGGCTATATTCAACGAAATGAAAATCAATCAATCAGCATATGTTTACTTAGATGGAACTTCACTGAAACATGAATTATGGATTGAGCATTTTCCAAATTTATTCAAAGAGTGTATAAAAATTGGTATCGATCCCAGGAATGAGTTTATCCCTGTTATTCCAGTACAACATTATTCATGTGGCGGAGTTTATACTGATGAATTTGGTGAAACAACTTTATCAGGCTTATATGCACTAGGAGAAGTTGCTTGCACTGGATTACATGGCGCAAACAGACTTGCGTCAAATTCATTGTTAGAGGCATTTGCATTTGCCAAATTTGCTGCCCAAAAAATAATTAGTCAATTTGAAAAAAAGGAGCCTGCATTAAATGCAATAATTCCCAATAGCATTCGTTTGAAGTCTTTAAATAAATTGGCTTTACAAAAAATTATGACTGCCGCTGCCGGTATTGAAAGAAATGATTCTAGTATGAAAAAGTCTATTGAAGAATTAAAAGAATTGGTTGAAAAGGCTACCCCTTGTGAAAAAATTAAAAAAGAAGATATAGAAAAGAATATCATGTATGATGTTGGAATCGACATATTGATTGACGCATTAAATAAAAAAGAAAACAAGGGCGTTCATTACAATACATCACTTCTCAAATAATTATCGAAGGCCCTTTTTCTTCAAGAAATCTACCAACAATTTTGGATGATCGGTTTGCAAGCCCTCAAATTTCAACTTGACTGCAGTTTCCCAGTTTTTTTCTTCCTGTGCAGATTGTATGTCAGGCCAAACAGGAATTCCCATTTTGTTGGAAGTAGCAATCATTGCCTCGGTATAATCTGAATAACTTCCATCTAAAATATCAGGCTTTGTATTGTTCAAAAAAGCAATTAGCGCCTCAGCTGTTTTAACTTTATTTGGCAAACTCACCATCAACGGAACAGAAGGCGCAACCTCCCGCCATTCCTTAAACTGTTTGGGAGAATTAATATACACGATAAATTTATCCTGCATTTTTTCGGCTAGAATTTCCTTGTACGCTTGTGCGACAGATGCATTTTTAAAATCAAGATAAATATTTATTTTACCCTTACATAACTGCAATACTTCGCGAAAGGTAGGCACCTTGTATTCACCTCTTTCTGGATGAAGTGCGTCGCGCACACTTAGTTTACTGATGGAATCATACGTAAGGGCCGAGACCTTGGCATTTATTCCTGTCATCCTTAACAAAGACTCATCATGCATGATCACAAGCTGACTATCCTTGGTAGTTCTCAAATCTATTTCAATATAATCTACGCTATGTTTGATTGCTCTTTTATAAGATTCAATTGTATTTTCCGGAACTTCAGTATGGTCTCCACGATGCGCGATAACAACAAACTGGTGTTTGGAAGTTGGTAATTTTATTTGCCCACTTACTGAGATGACGTTTCCAATTAATAACAAGAAAACAGCAAGGCTATATTTTGAAAAAAATACCATAACTGAAATTTTTACAAACTTATTTTTTGCGATCTGATGTGAAAAATTCTATAGAATAATTAATTGATAATTTATTTCATCCGAATTACATACCAACTATATCCCTCTGCAGGAATAGTAACTTCTAAATTGATTTTATCTTCTTTGATCGTTGCCAAGCTTTTTAATTCGTCTTTTTTGCTAACCACCACAGTTCCCTTTAAACCGCTATAGTATAATGGCAATGTTATTTTTCTGATAATGTCTTGCTTTGTAGGATTAAACAACAATACAAATGCGCGATCTTTTAATGTTGTACTCACATGCATGAAGCCATCCCAGTCCCTGCCGTAGGCTCTTCGCAAATGGATTATGGGTGCATTCAAAATGTTACGGTATTTTTTATACCAGCTGATGGTATTCGTCACAAGCTTTTTGGTCT
>CAMBGO010000069.1 GCA_945866165.1 Chitinophaga pinensis
GGGATTGTCTTTTTTCAACAATGACAATGCTTTTTTTCTCCAGCTAATGTCAATTCCGGCAGAAAGAAAGCGGTTTAAAAAATCATATTGAGGGGCAATATTATTGAACATGTGTGCCACCTGCTCTTTTTTCGATAAATTTGAGGCAATATCCGGAACTACAGTATCGTGAGCGAATTTTCCCATGGTGCAAAAGTAAACAAATTAGGAGCGAAGCCTCTTAAAGGTATTATAAATCTCATTTTACATGAACATTACCAAGGCAACCTATATCATAAGCAACCCTGACCTAAGTGCCTGTCCAAAGCCCGACAGGCCTGAATATGCGTTTATTGGAAGAAGCAATGTTGGTAAGTCTTCTTTGATTAATATGTTGACGGGCATGAAAAACCTTGCCAAGACTTCCGGCACGCCGGGCAAAACCCAGCTTATCAATCATTTTTTTGTTGAGAGCAAGGAGAAGGATTTGTCACCGATAACGCAATGGTACCTTGTTGATTTGCCTGGGTATGGGTTTGCAAAAGTATCTGTATCAAAAAGAAAGGCCTGGGAGAAGATGATAAGTGAATATGTGCGGTTCAGGGAGAATTTGGTAAACCTATTTGTGTTGGTTGATGCACGGCATACGCCACAGCAGCTTGATTTGGATTTTGTAAATAAGTTGGGAGAATGGCAGGTGCCTTTTTGTATTGTGTTTACGAAGTCTGATAAAGAAACACAAAAGGTTGTAAGTTCCCATGTAAAAAAATTTGCTGAGGCAATGAAGCGTACCTGGGTTGAATTGCCTCCCATCTTTACAACCAGTGCTGAGAAGAGAACGGGTCGCGATGGATTGCTAAAATTAATTGAAGAGATGAATAAAGAATCGGGTGATAAATTTAAGCACTTGGGCGAATGATTATTCCTGCAAGGATACCTGTTCTGATTCAACGATTTTTCAAAGAACGAATATGGAAAATTGAAACAAATCAGCGTGAACTATTTCTGACCTTTGATGATGGTCCTCATCCCCGCATTACTTCAGCCGTGCTTGATATACTAAAGAAGCATGACGCCAAGGCAACCTTTTTTTGTATCGGAGATCGGGTAAAACGTTTTCCTGAAATATACAAGCGCATATTGGATGAGGGACATGCTGTTGGCAATCATACAATGCATCATATCAATGGATGGAAGTCGGGTCTCGATGAATATTGCAATGATGTTGAACAAGCAGCTAAGTATATCAAATCGAATATGTTTCGGCCTCCTTATGGCAGGATGAATCGCAAACAATTTGATTATGTTGCATCTAAGGGGATGAAGACGGTTATGTGGACTGTCTTGAGTGGTGATTACGATTATAGGTTATCGCCAGAAAAAGTGTATGAAAGGGTTATAAGGGATATGCAACAAGGGAATATTTATTTATTTCATGATTCAGAAAAAGCGGAAGTAAATATGGTGTTTGTATTGGAAAAATTTATTGAATATGCTAAACGTCATGATTATAGTTTTTCAAGTATTAAATTTTAAAATTCATATTTTTTATTTGTTTTTCATGCGATAGGATTTACAGAACGTTGTTTTATAAAAATGATTTTTAATGATTGATACACATAGTCATTTGTATGCTGAAGAATTTGTAGGTGATATTGATGCTGTGATTGAAAGGTCGAAGGCGTCGGGAGTGAACAATGTTTTTCTTCCTGCTATTGATGGATCCACTCATGATGCAATGATGGCGTTGGCTAAACAATATCCTGGGTATTGTATGCCGATGATGGGTTTGCATCCATGTTATGTTGATGGAAATTATGAGGCGGAGCTTCAGCTTGTAGAAACCTGGTTGGCCAAAGAAAAATTCTATGCGATAGGGGAGATTGGGTTGGATTATTATCATTCAACTGAGTTCAAGCAACAACAGATCCATGCTTTTTCGAAACAAATCAAGTTGGCCTTACAATACAACCTTCCCATTGTTATTCATACAAGAAGTTCGATGGATGATTGTATTAAGATGGTGGAGCAAGAAGGTGGGGGGCAATTAAAGGGTATTTTTCATTGTTTTGGCGGTGATGATCGCCAGGCCAAAAAAATCATTGAGCTCGGCTTCATGCTTGGTATTGGGGGTGTTCTAACATATAAAAATGCCGGTCTGGTAAAAATATTGGAATCTATTTCAATAGAGCATTTGGTATTAGAGACCGACGCGCCTTATTTGACACCTGTTCCCTTTAGGGGCAAGCGCAATGAAACTGCCTATATACGGTATGTTGCAGAGAAGCTTGCTGAGATAAAATCACTGAGGGTTGAGGAGGTTGAAGCAATTACCACTGCCAATGCCCAAAAAATATTCGGGTGCTAATCATGAAGGGTTTATTTTTGCCATCCTTATTTAGGAGACTTGTCCGAGTGGCTGAAGGAGCACGCTTGGAAAGCGTGTAAACGGGAAACTGTTTCGAGGGTTCGAATCCCTCAGTCTCCGCAATGGCAATCAACACCCACGTATTTTCGTGGGTTTTTTGTTTCCCCCTTTTTGGGTTTAGGTGTTTAGTTGTTTAGTCGTTTAGGGTTTTTTTAAATACAGTTTAGTTGTTTAGGCGTTTAGATGTTTAGAATAACACCTAAATCCTCAACTCTAAACACCTAAACGACTAAACAACTAAACTCTAAATCCTAAACGACTAAACACCTATAAACCCTCAACTCTAAACTCTTCTAAACCCTCAACCCCAACCCGAAAATTCCCCTTCAATTTCGGTATTTCACTTTTGTTGATCATGATCCCCATGCAAAATTTGCTGTGGGATTTTTATTAATCTAAAAACCTGCTAAAAGTAATAAATTTAATACCTTTGTATTTTGAAATCAAGCGAACTGTTGCGGTTGCTGAAGAGAGACGGATGGTTTTTTGTTCGGCAAAAAGGAAGTCATGTGATCATGGAGCATCCTGCGAAAAAGGGACAGATTGTTTGTCCATATCATGGAAGCCAAGAGATCGGAAAGGGGTTGGAAAGAAAAATAAAAAAAGATGCAGGTATCAAATAAAATTACTTTCATATGAAAATCGTGATGATTGTTGAAAAAACAAAAACTGGCTACTCCGCCTATGCAGAAAATTACCCAGTGTACACAGTTGGTAAGACGTTGGAAGAACTAAAAAGCCAGATCATCGATGCACTTAACCTTTATTTTGATAACACGAAAAAGCCGATCGAAGAAAAAGATCTGAAGATTACACTTGACCTACCTCAGTTTTTTGAATTCTATAAAGTGATCAACGCAAAAGCACTATCTGAGCGAATCGGAATGAATCAAAGCCTTCTCGCTCAATACATCAAAGGACATAAGAAACCTTCTATCAATCAAACAAAACGAATTTTAAAAGGTATCCAGCAAATCGGTAATGAACTTGCTACAGTGAGCTTTATTGTTTAGGGTTATTCTAAATACAGTTTAGGTGTTTAGTTGTTTAGTCGTTTAGGGTTTTTCTAAATACAGTTTAGTTGTTTAGGCGTTTAGATGTTTAGAATAACACCTAAACCCTCAACTCTAAACACCTAAACGACTAAACAACTAAACTCTAAACCCTAAACTCTAATCCTTCCTGCTAAAATCACTGCGAAGAACTGTGTTTTACACCTTAGGATGGTTTTTGTGGGATGTATTTTTATTTAGTAAATATTTTATTCATACTGACAGAGTTTTTCTAATTTTACTACGCATCTATGGCAAAATCTGCAATGATATCACATTCATCACTCGAATCTTCCTCATCAGAGGAGAGAATGAACTTTATTGCAAAGACCATTGTAAAATTGAAAGCCAAGAGACAAGCTAAAAAAGTTCTCAGTGCTTTGGAGGAAGTAAAACAAATCCAGCAGGGCAAAAAAACTCCGAAGTCTCTTGATGAGTTTTTAGATGAGTTATAGATTTTATCCTACTGTCCTCTTCATGACAGAGGCTAAAAAGCTCAAGAAAAAGTATCCAAGTTTATCTGAAGATTTAAAATTACTTCGACAAAGACTCAAGGATGATCCAATTTTAGGAAATGATTCTTTGGGATCAGGTTGTTACAAAGTCAGGATGGAACTTTCAGATAAAGTTGCTGGAAAAAGTGGTGGCGCAAGAGTAATAATTCAAGTTTTCGTTCAGGCTGAAATTGTCCATCTCTTAAGCATTTATGACAAATCTGCTAAAGGTGATTTATTCGAAGGAGAAGTTGATAAAATTTTAAAAGAGCAGATTTTAGTTTGGGACAAAACAGAAAATAAGAAATAGAATTCCTACGCGGTTTAAGAAAATTCAACTCCCTCAACTTCCCTCTAAAATCACAACGAATAATCTGATGTCGGTTGTCAGTTTAGGGTTATTCTAAATACAGTTTAGGTGTTTAGTTGTTTAGTCGTTTAGGGTTATTCTAAATACAGTTTAGTTGTTTAGTCGTTTAGGGTTTAGAGTTTAATAATGATTTCTAAACATCTAAACAACTAAACGAATAAACACCTAAACCCTCAACTCTAAACCCCCAACTCTCCTAAACATATTATAAAAACATTTAATATGTCATAAATCAACAAGTTGTAACAAAGTTTAATGCAGACAAAAGAGTGAATTATACTAAAAAGTACTAATTTTAAGATTACAAATACCAACACCAATACCCATGAAAAAAACTTTATGTTCATGTTTGCTTATGTATTGCATATTCATAGGCATTGAAACAAAAGCACAGCTACAATTCGAAAACACCTACGGCTTGCTAGTTAACGATCCTTCTGGCATCACTGTGCTAAGGGGAACGGTAGCCCTCAATAATCTGATTCCTGTTGCCGGAAATAAAAATAACAAACTCACAGGGTATAACGATCCAGGCTCCTTGTCAAAAGATTTAGTCGCGGAGAATAAAAAAAACAAATTTAATATTGGGGTTTACTACACAACAGAGATCTGTTGTGTGTTTTCTTCTAAATATACCAAGCCTGTTCGTCAGGATCTTTTAAGAGACCTTGCTGGAATCAGTTTGAGGTTTTTTGACAGAGTTTCTGTTTATGCCGGTGCTGGATTTTTCCGCCAGGGTATTTTCAGTGATTTGGCTTTTAAAGACATCAGAAAAGAAGTAGGTGTTTCATTGCAGATACCCAAGCATAACTTGACAGTTGGTACAAGTTATGGTATAGTCAAAAAACTTTCTTTGAACGTTGGTTATTTCGTTCCAATCAAAAAGACAAAATCTTAATTTTATAAAAACCGCTAGTTTGTTTTTATAAAATTCTATTGGTTTAATTATCAAAGAAAATGCTTTTACCACGTGCAGAATGAAAGGTGCAAACAGGATCTGAAAATAAATTGATTTAAGTGGAGCTTGACAGCCTAATAAAAAGATATTCATGTTTCGGTTTAAAAATAATAGTGATACGCAAGTGAATCATTAAAAGAATATCAACCTGATGCCTTTACACCAATGCTTTAGGTTGATTAGTAGATAGAAAGCTAACTATACCCTACATGAAAACATTCAATTTGTTCATTCAAAGCATACTTGCATTCCCATTATTGAAAAGGCTTATAAGCCCTCTTCAAAGAATATCTATCATTTCTTATTCTTTACAACCCCGCTTAATGTTGTTAATCAACCGGCAATCGTCTGTTGCACAACAGCATGTGATGCTGTATTGAAAATAGGTTGTTGGTTGTGGGTTGTCGCTTGTTAGTTGTCGGTTGTTGGTTGAAAGGGGAAATTGTCAACTGTTTTTTTCTCGGTCATGTGACTGAGGTGGCGAAGCCATAAATTATTATCTTTACACTTCTTGAAAAAACTGTTTGATGAGAAAATTTATTAGCAGCATATTAATGTTGATGATCCTATTTGTTCAATCGGAATCAATGGCTCAAGCCGTCCCGCAGGCGGCCGTGATGGCGCAAGTAAGGGCCATACTGGGCAGTAAGGGACTGAACGAGGAAGAAGTTAAAACGCGACTGAAATCTAAGGGGATTGATGTTGAAAAAATGTCGCAGGATGACCTGATCAAAAACAAGGCGGTTATAGAACAAACCGTCAATGAAATGGAGGCGGAAAAGAAGGCTGCGGTTCCTGCTTCTACTCCTGCTTCGCCTGCATCTTCTTCTACTGTCACACCTGCAGCTGTAGCTTCAACAGAAACGGTGGTGGTCGATAATGTTGCTGTTGAAATATCCAAAAAAGAAACGGCTGCAGAGCTGCTTCAAGAAGCAGTGGTTGACCCCTTGCCTTCTTCTTCCATCTATGGCCACAAAATGTTCAGGGAAAAATCTCTGGAAATTTACCGTGTATCCAAAGATGCTAGTCCACCAGATAATTATATCCTCGCAGCAGGCGATAAAATCAATATCCTGATCTTTGGAAGGTCACAAGCCGACCTAAGCTTTGAGGTTAATAGCGCGGGTTTCATTCAGCCAAGCCAGATGCCTAAAATCTTTTTAAGTGGACTCACTCTGAAGCAGGCTAAGGAAATGTTGCTCAGTCGCTTCTCCACATTCTATTCTTTTGAACCCGGTCAGTTTTCTCTCACGTTGAATACCTCACGAACACTTACGGTGAATGTATTTGGGGAAGTAGAAAAGGCGGGCTCTTATACCACCTCCGCATTGAACACGGCGCTTGGCGCCTTGGCAGTGTCTGGCGGTCCAACCGAGATTGGCTCGGTAAGAAATATTCAAATCATTCGCGGGTCTATAAGAAAGACATTGGACGTATATGCGTTCATGCGCGATCCGGCCATACAATTTGATTTTTATTTACAGAACAACGACATCATTTATGTACCCACATCCAGCAAAGTAGTTAGTTTGGAGGGAGCAGTAAATAGGCCCATGCGATATGAATTAAAAGAGCGGGAAGGCTTAAAGGAATTGCTTGAATATGCAGGTGGCTTGCGGGTGGATGCCTATACAGAGCTTTTGCAAATACAGCGGATTGAAAACAACAAGGTTATTCTGCAAGATTACAACCTTGCACAATTGTTGGCAGGTGCATCAAGTTTGGAATTGCGCAATGGAGATCTTATTAGGATTCGTTCTATCAATGCTCCTTTAAAATCTTTTGTTAAGGCATCGGGCGCATTGATGTATCCCGGAGATTTTGATCTTAGCACTGCACCTACCTTGAAAGCATTGCTAAACAAAGCCAAAATAAAACCAGAGGCGAAGGTTGACCAAGGTTTTGTGTTGAGAAAAAAACTCGACCAAACGGTTGAAGTAATGTCTGTTAACATTACTGATGTGCTCTCTGGAAAGCAGGCTGATATGGCCTTGATGCAAGAGGACGAATTGATCGTTTATGAGCAATCGCGTTATGTAGATCAGTTTGGTATTTCAGTGGTGGGTGAGGTGAGGAATCCTTTTGAAAGAGCATTTGGTTACAACAAAGGACTGACCATCAAAGAGGCGCTTGACCTGGCGGGCGGATTAAAGCCTACTGCGGCAGAGAGAGGGTATATCTACCGAACTGATCCATTTAAAGCTACCAAAACACAGTATATCTCAATAGATTTCAAGCAATCTTTCAAAGAACAATTAAAGCCAGGTGACAAGCTGGTCATCCTTAATAAGGATGCCTATGAAAAAGAATTTTCCATCACCATTACGGGAGATGTAAAAAAACCAACTGTGTTGCGATATGATAGCAGTCTGACCGTTAAAGACCTGCTCAAGATTTCTAGCGGCTTCAATATTTCATCAGATCCACAGTATGTGGAGATATTGAGGCTGTCATTCAATAAGGGACAGGCTCCTGTTCGTTCACACATCAAACTCAATTTGAATGAGGCACTTGAAGTGGAGGGGAATGAGGTATTTGAACTAGCACCTTATGATATTGTAGTGGTTAGGCGTATTGTAGATTTTAGTTTACAAGAAACCATTGAAGTGAAGGGAGAGGTGGTAAAACAAGGGCCTTATGCATTGAGTTCGAAACGTTATCATTTTTCTGATCTTATCAAAGATGCAGGAGGATTTACACCTTATGCAGATATTTACAACACCACGATGATTCGATATGTCGATAGCTCTGGTGTGGTGGTATTCAATGCAGAGGATGCCATGCAACACAAGCGTGATCTTAGCAAGGATCCTATTCTTGTAAAGGGAGATTATATTATTGTACCTGAACTTAATAATACTGTATTTATTGATGCAGCAGGCACAAACTATCTGCTTGCAAAGGGACAGCAAGATCTTCAGATTACTTACCAGGGTTCAGCAACTGCAAAGAGGTATATCATAAAGCATGCCGGTGGATTTGATGAAAAAGCCGATAAGAATTCCGTAAGGGTGATTCGGCAGAATGGTATGGTTGAATCTACCAGGCAGGGTTTTGTTTTTAACAAATATCCTCGTGTGAAGCCTGGCGACCGTATTGTGGTATCGAATAAAACAGAAGAAGAAAGAAAAAAGCGTGAAGTAAAGCCATTGGATTGGGATAAACTTGTAACGAAGCTATTGGCAGTCTTTACCACCCTTGCGTTGATACAAGCCTATGTCAAATAATTCAAGTATGTCGCACATTGAACAAACAAATCCTGCTAACATGGAAAGCGACGAGATCAGTTTGAAGGAACTTATCCTCAAGCTTAAAGAAGTCTGGAAACTGTTTATCCGCAACATCAAAACCATCCTCTTGGTCTCTTTGATCGGTGGGGCCCTTGGCTTAGTGTATGCTTGGATGAGCAAGCCCGTGTACGAAGCCAAGATGACTTTTGTGATGCGTGCCGAGTCTAACAACATGTTGTCATCACTTTCAGGGCTCAGTTCTTTGCTTGGTGGTGGTACTTCTGCTGCATCTGCAAGTCCGATGGATCGGATCATTGAGTTGTTGGGATCTGACAGGATCGTTGGCGAGGCATTGTTAAGTAAAGCAGTGGTAGATGGAAAGAATGATGTATTGGCCAACCACCTTATTCGGATTCAAAAATTTGATAAAGACTGGGAAGATGATACGCTTTTATCTAAAGCAAGCTTCACTGACAAAGATGTATATACAACGTTGAGTTTGTCGCAGCGAAAGGCCATAAAAGTTCTTACATTGTTTGTTGCCGGAAAAAAAGGGATTCTATCCAAAAGTTTTGACAAGAAGAGTGGTATCATCACGATGAACGTAAAGTATCATCATGAATCATTTTCTATTGCGTTGAGTAATGTTTTGTATGGATATTTAGTAGATTTTTACAGCAAGGAAGCGGTGTCAACGATCTCTTCAAAGGTGGAGGTGTTGCAAAATAAGGTTGACAGCATTCGCAATGCCTTGGGTGCAACGCAGTCGGCCTCTGCGAGGCAGGCCGACCAGGGCTTGGGTATTTTGTTGCAGCAGGATAGGGTGCAGCAGAAGAACCTTGGTGTTAGGGAAAGCATCCTCACTGTGATGTTTGCTGAGGCACAAAAAAACCTAGAGCAGCTAAGCTTTATACAGGCCACTACCAGTCCGAGTTTTAGTATCATAGACCAGCCCTATTCGCCTATAAAACCAGAAACCAAAAGCAAAATTTTATTTACCCTTGTCGGCATGTTCCTTTTCGGTGTGTTCACTTTTGGCTTTATCATTGTGAGGCGTTGGTTCAGGTCCTTGGTCTAGATTTATTCATTATACTCTTTCATCAAATCAAATACTAAAACGAGGGTGTTTAATCAATCCATGTTAAAGTTAAGGGCCGATAGTTTGGCAGCGTTGTTGAACAATAAAACTTTTGTGGCAGCTACAAAGCAACAGGCTCTCGTTGATGCCAATCCGGCTTTGCGCAGTGCGCCCATTGCATCAGAGATCAGTGTCAGGGACAAGGCGATGATTGCCACTATTTTTGCTGAAGTGGTGAAAAACTTAGAGCTGTCAAAAACATTGTTAAGTCAGGAGACGCCCGTTATACAGTTGGTTGACCAGAGCATGCTCCCGCTAAAGCGCGAGAAGGTGAGCAAGTTGAAATATTTGTTAACAGGTGGTTTCCTTGCAGGCTTTTTTATTGTGATATATTTATTAGCCAAGAGGTGGATTAAATCACAGATAGTCTGAGGTGATTATTTTTTACAATTTAGTTTGAAGTACGAAAGTAGT
>CAMBGO010000070.1 GCA_945866165.1 Chitinophaga pinensis
GGGCTTCAAAAGGGTAAACATGACGATTGTATAATCGCCATCAAATTCAGGTTTAGTAGTATTGACCTGAAAATCGGTTAATTGAAAGGTTTTTCCATATAAATCCACCAATGCTTCAATCGCTTCTTCCCTGATTATATTGATCAACATAATATTATAATTGCTGTAAATGTACGATTCAATTAAATTTATGTCATAATTGGTTAAATCTTTATGAGAGCAGCATTTTTATCACTTTTTTTTGTTTCTATGTTAAATAACGCCGCAGTTAGTCAAACAAGGCAAATAGACCTACAAGGACATCGGGGGTGTAGGGGACTTATGCCAGAGAACACCATCCCGGCTATGTATGAAGCAATAAGATTAGGAGTAACCACAATTGAACTAGATGTAGTGGTTTCCAAAGATGGAAAGCTTGTCGTTTCACATGAGCCATTTATGAGTCCAGAGATCTCAATTCCACCTATTGAAAGTAAAGATCAATTTGAAAAAGGCACCATTTTTAATATTTATCAAATGGACTATGATGAAATTGCAAAGTGGGACGTTGGGTTGAAGAAAATTAAAAGATTTCCCGATCAATTTAAAATGGCTGCTCAAAAGCCATTATTAAATAATTTAATTGATTCGACTGAATATTTTGTAATTGCTAATAATCTGAAACCTATCTATTATAATATAGAAACTAAATGTAATCCTAGTTCAGACGGAGTCTATCACCCAGCACCAAAGGAGTTTGTAGAAAAGTTAATTCAGGTACTTAAAGAAAAAAATATTCTTGAAAGGTCAATTATTCAGTCATTCGATAAAAGAACCATACAGTATCTGCACACAAATTATCCTTTAGTGAAAACATCTTTTTTAATTGGGGATAAAAAATACAACTCCCTGAAAGAAATACTATCAGACCTTGGCTTTACTCCAGATATAATTAGTCCTGAGTTCAATCTGATAAACAATGACCTAATCAATCAATGCCATCAACAAGGTATCAAGGTTATTGCTTGGACTGTAAATGACCGGATTAAGATCAAATCGTTGTATGATATGGGTATTGATGGAATAATATCTGATTACCCTACTATGTTTGACGTTATTAAGTCCCAATAGCTTCGTTTTATGCTTTGGTATCTTATTGGTATTTTTACATCATAATTTATTGTAATGCATTTGATTGAGGTTCTCACACCATTTCATAGAAATCAATTTTTCAATCTCTCATTTGACATATACAAGTCAGATGAAAATTGGGTTTGTCCACTTCAGAATGACATTGACTCTGTATTCGACCCTAAAAAAAATAATTTTTTCAATTTCGGTAAGTGTACCCGTTGGATCCTTCTGGATGAAAATGCTAAAACAATAGGGAGAATTGCAGCTTTTATAAATTTTAAAAAAGCCAATTTAGAAGTAGTTCCAACCGGAGGATGTGGCTTTTTTGAATGTATTGAAGATCAAGCAGCAGCAAATATGTTATTTGATACCGCAAAAGAATGGCTTGTGCAAAATGGAATGCAAGCGATGATTGGACCGGTGAATTTTGGTGAAAACGATATGTGGTGGGGCCTTTTGATAGAAGGGTTTAAGCAACCTTTTTATGGTATGAATTATAATCCGCCATACTACAAAAACTTATTTGAGAGTTATGGTTTTACAATCAAGTATGAACAAATTTCAAATTCAATCGATATTCGAAAAGGCCTACCGGAGAAGGTTTCAAAAATAGCAAATTGGGTTTCAAAAAGGAAAGGAAATAGTTTCCAATTTCTTGATCCTAAAAACATTGATAAATATGCAAGGGACTTCATGGAAATATACAATGATGCCTGGAAGGACTTTGAAAATTTTACCGGCGTTACAGAAGAAACCATTCGTGAAACCATCACTAAAATAAAGCCTATAATGGATCCTAGGTTGATATGGTTTGCTTACGTAGACAATGAACCGGCATCTTTTACCATGATCCTTCCAGATACCAATGAGCTCATAAATGGATTAAATGGTAAGCTTGATTTTTTTGGGAAGATTCATTTTGTATGGAATAAATTCACTGTGAAACACACCCGTATGCGAGCTGTTATAATGGGAACAAAAGAACGCTATCGAAATATGGGTTTAGAGTCTGCAATGTTTATGAAATTACAAGAATATACTCGACCACTTGTTCACTACAAAGAACTAGAATTATCATGGGTTGGTGATTTTAATTCAAAAATGTTATCTGTTCACCACACCATTGGTGCAACATTCTCTAAAAAACATGCTACTTATCATAAAGTGTTTTAGAATCAACTAACTGATAAATTTATTTCCTTGAAATATTATATAGAAACGATTCTTGATTTTACATATCCTTTATTTAAAAGATTTTTCGATAAGACTACCTTTCGTTATGCTGCTTGCGGAGGAGTAAATACACTATTCGATATTTTCCTTTTTTTCATCAATTACAACTTTGTCTTTCACAAAGAAAACCTTGATCTTCAATTTATCGTGATTACGCCACACATTGCCTCATTCCTGCTCGCTTTTCTTATTAGTTTTCCAACCGGTTTTTTTCTAATGCGTTTTATAGTATTTCAAGAGTCTCCTTTGAAGGGGAGGGTGCAGTTTTTCAGGTATTTTGTTACTGTATTAGTTGCTGTCTTGCTAAATTATGTTTTTCTAAAAGTACTTGTGGAGAAAATAGGATTGTACCCGACAGTAGCTAAAGTTTTTACTACTTTTTTTGTAGTAGCGTTTAGCTATTTTTCACAACGAAATTTTAGTTTTAGTAACTCACAATCAAATTCACAGCAACGATGATGTATGATGTATTAATTATAGGTGGTGGACCAATCGGACTTGCATGTGGAATTGAATGTGTAAAGAAAGGATTAAGCTATATAATAATCGAAAAGGGTTCGTTGGTTAATTCTATTTATAACTACCCAATGAACATGACATTCTTTTCCACTTCTGAAAAATTGGAAATTGGAGAAGTACCCTTTATTTCGAATAATCCAAAGCCAACGCGCGCTGAAGCCTTGGAGTATTATAGAAGGGTAACATTACATTGGAAAATCAATATAAGGCTATACGAAAATGTTGTTTCAATAGAGAACTCAGGAACATTGTTTTACATCAAAACGTCGAAGTCTAATTTTACTTCTAAAAACCTAATAATCTCAACAGGCTTCTATGATATTCCTAATTTAATGAATGTGCCAGGTGAAGATCTACCAAAGGTTCATCATTTTTATAAAGAGCCACATTTATACTTCGGACAAAAAATCATTGTTGTTGGTGCAGCTAATTCTGCTGCTGATGTGGCAATGGAAACATGGCGAAAAGGGGCTTTTGTGACAATGGTCATACGTGATGAGCACATAAGAGATTCTGTTAAATATTGGATTAAACCAGATATTGAAAACCGTATTAATGAAGGCTCAATCAAAGCCTATTTCAATTCAAGTATAAAAGAGATCAAAGAAAATGAAGTGATTATTAATACACAGGGTCAACAAATTACTATTGAGAATGATTTTGTGCTTGCTATGACGGGCTATTTACCTGATTTTAATTTACTTCAATCTTTAGGAATAGAAATACAAGATGATGAATATAAATCGCCAGCTTGTAATCCCCAAACGATGGAAACCAATATTTCAGGAATATACTTGGCCGGAGTAATCTGCGGAGGACTTAAAACAAACAAATGGTTTATTGAAAATTCTAGAGACCATGCTGTTGCGATTGTGAATGAAATCGTCAGTAAAAAAGTGTAGTCACGACAAATTACCTGATTTTTTATGCCATTTTGATCCCTTTTTCATCGCATAACTTCCTGATTGTCATTATATCTATTCGGAAACTGACAAGATTTCCTAAAATAGCCCACGGCATATCTATTGCAAGAATTGGGTAATTAAAAATTCATTTTATGGGAAAGATTATTGGAATTGATCTTGGTACTACCAATAGCTGTGTATCCGTGATGGAGGCAAATGAGCCCGTTGTAATTGCAAATGATGAAGGACGAAGGACTACACCTAGCGTGGTTGCTTTTTTGAAAAATGGAGAAAGAAAGGTTGGTGACCCTGCGAAAAGACAGGCTATAACCAATCCAATTAATACCATTTCCAGCGTAAAGCGTTTTATGGGAAGAAGGTTTGATGAGGTTACTGAGGAAATTAAACATTGGAGTTATAAGGTTGCAAAAGGTGACAACAATACTGTAAGAATTGATATTGATGGAAGGTTGTATACGCCTCAAGAGATCAGTGCTATGGTATTGCAAAAAATGAAAAAAATTGCAGAAGACTATCTCGGACATGAAGTAACTGAAGCAGTTGTTACCGTTCCTGCCTACTTTAATGATGCCCAGAGACAAGCAACAAAAGAAGCTGGTGAAATTGCTGGATTAACAATCAAAAGAATTATCAATGAACCCACAGCAGCTGCGTTGGCTTATGGATTAGATAAAAGAGGACAAGAAAGTAAGATTGCAGTATTTGACCTAGGGGGTGGAACTTTTGATATTTCAGTATTGGAATTAGGAGATGGAGTTTTTGAGGTTAAATCAACCAATGGAGATACCCACCTCGGTGGTGACGACTTTGATAAGGTAATCATGGATTGGCTTGCAGAAGAGTTTAAGAGTGAAGAAAATGTAGATCTTAGAAAAGACCCAATGGCACTTCAGCGTTTAAAAGAAGCAGCTGAAAAAGCAAAGGTTGAGCTTTCATCTTCTACAGAAACAGAAATCAACCTTCCTTATGTTACCGCAATTGATGGAGTTCCCAAACACCTTGTAAAGAAATTATCCAGGGCCAAGTTTGAACAGATTGCAGATACGTTGTTTGAGCGTTGCCTAAGGCCTTGTGAACAAGCATTAAAAGATGCCGGAATGAATGTATCCGAAATCAATGAAGTGATTTTGGTTGGTGGTTCTTCGCGTATCCCTAAGGTTCAAGAAATAGTTGAGAAGTTCTTTGGTAAAAAACCGAATAAGAGTGTAAATCCTGATGAAGCTGTTGCGATAGGTGCGGGTGTTCAAGGAGCTGTCCTTACAGGTGAAGTAAAAGATGTGTTGTTGCTTGATGTAACTCCACTTAGTCTTGGTATAGAAACAATGGGTGGGGTAATGACTGTATTGATCTCATCTAATACTACCATTCCAACCAAGAAATCTGAAACATTCTCTACTGCTGCAGACAATCAACCAGGAGTTCAAATTCAAGTTCTACAAGGTGAAAGACCAATGGCCAATCAAAACAAGACCTTGGGAATGTTTAACCTTGATAATTTGCCTCCAGCTCCAAGAGGTGTACCTCAAATTGAAGTAACATTTGACATCGATGCGAACGGTATGTTGAATGTTAGTGCAAAAGATAAAGGAACCGGTAAAGAACAGAAAATACGTATCGAAGCAGGAAGTGGATTGACAAAAGAGGAGATTGAAAAAATGAAAAATGAAGCAAAAGCAAATGAATCTTCTGACAAAGAAGCAAGAGAACGCATTGATAAGCTCAATGCAGCTGATGGACTCGTTTTCCAAACTGAAAAACAACTTAAGGAATTTGGAGAAAAAATTCCAGCTGAAAAGAAGGCTGTTATAGAAACTGCGGTGGGTAAACTTAAAGAAGCTCATAAAATTCAAGATCTAGCTTCAATCGAAACAGCATCAAAAGAACTTAATGATGCTTGGATGGCTGCAAGTCAGGATATGTATAATGCTACTAATACTGGTGATGGTCAACCTGGTGCAGAACAAGCTAGTGGTAATGGAGCAACTGGATCAGGTGCTGAAAATGTTACCGATGCAGAATTTGAGGAAGTAAAATAAGTTTTAAAAATCTTATAAATATAAGGCTGTCTTGATGGACAGCCTTTTTTTATATCACTTCTATCCATGTATGGTCTGCCAATAGTTTTACGGAGGCTTCGCATTTTTTGAAGGGACCGTTTTTACCCCATTCTTTTGGACCCACAAGCGAAAGAAAATAAGATCCATCTTTCTTCTCATATAAATAGTAAACCTGGCCAATTACTGGAGTGAAGTTCAATTTAGCAGTATATATGAGCATTGATAGTTCCTTTCTTTTCTGAATTTCTTGAGCCTGCAAGGCAAGTAACTCGATTTGTTGTCTTATTTGCGAAAGTTGCATGTTGGTTTGCTCTTCCATTGCAGTAAGTGCCTTGTGCCTAATTACACCCTCCTCTGTTGGCTTTATAACAGCACCAGAGACAGAGCTGGAATAGGGCAGAACACTCATCTGCTTATGGTAATATATTTGGTTTTTAAATGACTGACCATCAGATTTATTGCCTTCTTCAGTAATTCTCATGTATCCATTGGGCATGATTTCATGAAGAATCTTCAATGCTAAGAGTTCATCTTTATAAAAAGAAACCGAAAAACTTATTCCATCAATAAAGTTGATTGAAGCTTGATCAGCAACTTCATTGTTGATGAGTAAATGCGAATCACCATCAGCAAGAATTTGATAGGTTGAAGAATAGGCAATATTCTCAAGTGTAAGCCAATTCATATCGAATGAAAGAAGATTGTCCTCGCTTCCAACTGATATCTTATACGTGCCAGACTTGGGTCTCTCTCCTTGTTCATAAATTCCTTTTTCTGGAAAGAGTTGCCACGAAAACAAAAAATTATATGCCTGAATCATCTAGCTTAAACAATATTTTTCCCTGTTGGTTCTCAAAACGTAAATTTTAAGTTGAATAGCGCTATTTTATTTAAATTTGCAAACTATGACAATAGAACAACTTAAAGTTATGAGAGACCGCCTTTCCGTCTTGAGGAGGTTTCTTTGACGTCGCTAATAGAGAACATAAGATAACTGAGGACAAGCAAAAGTCATTATCTCCTGGATTCTGGGATGATAACAAGCGTGCAACTGAAATCCTAAAAACAATTAAAGTCAATGATTATTGGCTTAATCTTTATTTAAATACGCAATCTGCAATCGAAGACTTTGCGGTTTTATTCGAATTTTGGAAAGAGGGTGATTGTACTGAAGAAGAAGTAAAGGCAGCACACAGCACAGCAATTGTTTTATTGGATGAAACTGAATTCAAATGCACTCTCAATCAGGCTGAAGATGAGTTGCCAGCAGTATTGCAGGTGAATAGTGGTGCAGGTGGTACAGAAAGTCAAGACTGGGCTGAAATGTTGGTGAGGATGTATAGAATGTATGGTGAAAAACAAGGGTGGACTGTAACAGAACTCGATTGGCAAGATGGTGATGGCGCAGGTATCAAAAGTGCAGTTCTTCAATTTGAAGGTCCATTCGCATATGGCTTTCTAAAAGCCGAAAATGGGGTTCACCGGTTGGTTCGAATCTCTCCTTTTGATAGCAATGCTAGAAGACATACTTCCTTTGCATCTGTATATGTTTATCCACTTGTTGACGATTCAATTGAAATTGAAGTGAATCCTGCTGATATTGAATGGGAATTTTATCGTTCAGGAGGCAAGGGAGGTCAAAATGTAAACAAGGTTGAAACTGCTGTGAGAATCAAGCATATTCCAAGTGGTATTATTGTTGAGTGTCAGCAGGCAAGAACCCAAGGTGAAAACAGGGATAAGGCGATGAAGATGCTAAAAAGTAAACTCTATGAAGAGGAGCTTCGTAGACGCGAGGAGATAAAAAATGCAAATAATGCATCAAAGAAAAAAATAGAATGGGGAAGTCAAATTAGAAGTTATGTTTTTCACCCATATAAAATGATCAAAGACCATCGAACAGATTATGAAGTTGGAAATATTCAACCTGTTATGGATGGTGAATTAGATGGTTTTATAAAAGCCTTCCTCATGATGGAAAAAGACAATGTTTCATAAAAAAATATAAAATGAAAAACAGTCATTACAGTTTGCCATTGCCACAAAACGAACCCATACTTTCTTATGCTCCTAATTCTCAAGAAAGGATTAGATTGAAAGAAGTATTAATGGAGTTAAAGTCAGAATTAATTGATGTTCCAATGTATATTGGTTCAAGGGAAATCAAAACAAACAACCGCATCGCTATTAAACCTCCCCATGAGAAAAAACATGTTCTTGGTTATTTCCACTTTGGAGATAAAAGACATGTGAAAATGGCTATTGATGCAGCACTGGCTGCAAAAGAAAGTTGGGAAAATATGGCATGGGAAAACCGAGCTGCTATCTTTTTGAAGGCCGCAGACCTGATTGCTACAAAATACCGTCCGTATATGAATGGCACAACTATGTTGGGTCAGAGTAAAACTGCTTTTCAAGCTGAAATTGACAGTGCTTGTGAATTAATTGATTTTATAAGATTCAATGTGCATTTCCTTTCTGAGATATATAGTCAGCAACCAATAAGTGGTCCTGGCATTCACAATCGACTTGAATATCGTCCTTTGGAAGGATTTGTATTGGCAATAACGCCCTTTAATTTTACTGCTATTGGCGGTAATCTACCTGCATCAGCTGCACTTTGTGGCAATACAGTTGTTTGGAAGGCAGCTAATACCCAGGTTTATTCTGCTCAAATGTTTATGCGGGTAATTAAAGAAGCTGGTTTGCCTGATGGAGTGATCAACTTGATATATGTTGATGGTAATGATTTAGGTGAAGTGTGTTTTTCTCACAAAGAATTTGCGGGTGTTCACTTTACAGGATCAACTGCGGTGTTCAATTCAATATGGAAAACAATCGGTGAGAATATTGGTAAGTATAGGACTTACCCACGCATTGTTGGTGAAACTGGCGGTAAGGATTTTGTAATGGTTCATCCATCTGCAAACGCTGATGTTGTTGCAACTGCATTGTTAAGAGGTGCTTTTGAATTCCAAGGACAAAAATGCTCAGCAGCATCAAGAGCATATATTCCATCCAATTTAGCAGTACAGGTAAGACGAAAGTTAATTGCAGGAGTGAAAAGTTTTAAAGTGGGATCGGTTGAAGATTTTTCAAATTTTATTACTGCAGTAATAGATGAAAAATCGTTCAACAAAATCAAGGGATATTTAGATAAAGCAAAAAAATCATCCAAGGCAAACATCATAGTAGGTGGGAATTGTGATAAATCTATAGGCTACTTTGTTGAGCCTACAATTATTGAAACCACCGATCCTAATTATGTAACCATGTGTGAAGAAATTTTTGGTCCCGTGCTAACCATATATGTATATCCTGAAAAGAAATTTGAAGAGACCCTTGATGTTCTTGATAAAACTTCACCATATGCTCTTACAGGTTCAATTATTTCAAATGACAGGTCGTCGATTGAACTAGCTAGTTATAAACTGAGAAATGCAGCTGGTAATTTCTATATAAACGATAAGCCAACTGGGGCAGTTGTAGGGCAACAGCCATTTGGTGGAGCAAGGGCATCTGGCACAAACGACAAGGCCGGATCGATGTTAAACCTTTATAGGTGGTTAAGTGCCAGAACGGTGAAAGAAACGTTCAATCCACCCACAGACTATCGTTATCCTTTTATGCAACCTGAATAATTGACTCATTATTGAATTATTCCATAAATTCACACTCAATGAAAGGAATGGTAACTATCATGGATGAAGAACAGCTCAAGTTAACCTTGAAGAGGCTGGCCCATGAATTAATTGAGAATCATTACCCTTTCAATGACACCTGTATTATTGGAATTCAACCAAGGGGAATTGCGATAAGTGATTTTATCACGAGTTATATCATGCAGATTCATCCAGATATCAAATTGAATTATGGAAAGTTGGATATTACGTTCTATCGTGATGATTTTAGAAATCAGCTTCATGTTCCTGGAATAACTGAATTACCATTTCAGATAGAACATAAAAAAGTTATTCTTATTGATGATGTGTTATATACTGGAAGAACCATTAGGGCTGCTATGGATGCCTTACTTGATCATGGACGGGCTCAGAAGGTAGAACTGTGTATTTTGGTGGATCGAAAATTTAGCAGAGAATTACCAATTCAACCGGATTATGTTGGGAAATCCATTGATTCATTCATTACTCAAAAGGTGAAAGTAATATGGG
>CAMBGO010000071.1 GCA_945866165.1 Chitinophaga pinensis
ATACCAAATGCTATATTTTACTAGGTGATATATTTACTGCAGAAAAAGATTATTTCAATGCTAGAGCAACATTAAAGAGTGTTTCAGAGAATGCTAGCTCCCCAGCGTTAAAAGCAGAGGCATTAGAAAAACTGAATAAACTTTCTGAATTAGAACGTAAAAATAATCCTCAATAGTTTCAATGAAAAAGACAAATGCCATATTCGTATTTTTTATTGTAAATAGATTCTATTTTTTATTGACTGCTATTCTCTTTATGATTTTTTGTAATAGTGCCCAAGCTCAAGTTGATGTTACTTCTAAGGAGGAGATTAGAATTACTTCAAGCTTTAAGCCAAGTATTATAAAAAAAGGAAAGGTTGTTTTTTTTGCAACACCACCAGAAAAAGATACTGCTGCTTTTACATTTAAGTATGAATTGCCTTTTATTAATGTTCGGACGCCAATTCGATCTTTCACAATTAGTCCACTCGATGTTGAGCGTCAAGATTTAGGAGTTGATTCAAATGGATTCTATGGTAAAATTGGTTATGGAAATATACAAAATCCATTTGCCCAATTTTCTTTTGAAGACGATAAGGTGAATCGAAATATTTCAATTTGGGCCAAACATATTTCGGCCAAGGGATCCATGCCGGATCAACAGTTTGCAAATTCAAGCGTAGGTGCAAGTCTTCATTCTAAACTTAATGACTATCAGAAGTTGATTTTTAATGTTGGATATGATTTAGACCACTACCGCCGATATGGTTATAATCATGATAGATTTAATTTTAATGATAGTGAGCTTAATCAGCAATACAACTACATCAATACTTCAATACTTTTTTCTTCTCTCAGCAAAGATGGTAAATCAAGTATTTCACCTACATTATTCTTTAGCAATCTATCATCAAGTCTTAAGTCCAAAGAAAGCACGATAAATCTTACTCTCCCTTTTAAAAAGCAGCTTACTGAAAGTATTTCATTAAAATCATCACCAACAATGGAGTTGGTTTTTTACAATAAGAAAATTGATTCATCAACTTTAACCAGTGTATTTCAATTGCCTTTAACTGGAAGTTTTACTAGTAAAAATTTTATTTTTGAGGGTGGATTTAATGCGGTTTTGGGTAAAAGCAACGCAACGTTACTGCCAACTCTTGATTTGCATTTTAAACCACTAAATACGAATTTAGATTTGTTTGTTCAGATAGTTAATAAAGCAGCTGTGAATTCTCTTCATTATCTAACAAATGAAAATCCTTTTATTGTGAGCCCTGATTCACTCTCAATTTTTCAGCAAGTTGATTATGGAACTGGGATAAAACTAATACTTCAGAAACGATTCTCGATTAATTTGAGTGGCGGGTATACATCTTTTGTTAATTTACCATTTTATATTAATACTGGACTTTCAGGAAAAGATTTCAGTGTCTTTTATAAGCCGGATTTGAATGCTGTCCATCTAAAAGCTGAAATTGCATATTCTCCAACTTCACGATTCGATTTCAAGGCAAATTTGATTTCATATTCTTTCACTGGGGAGTCAAAAAATGAAAAGATTTATGGCTTTATTCCTACAAAACTTAGTGCTGACTTGACATGGAAGCCCATAAGAAACCTTAAGTTGAATTCTATTATTTCTTTTTGGAAAGGTCCCTGGGCTTTTTCGGAATCAAAATCGAATCACCTTCTCAAGAATGTTGCTGATATCAATTTGGGTATTGATTATGATTTGAATAAAAAATGGGGAATTTGGATCGATTTGAATAATATTGCCAATGTTAAATACGAAAGATGGAGTCAATACAGTAGTTTTGGATTTAACGTTGTTGGGGGAGTCAGATATCAACTATTTAATAAAAAAAGGATTAATTAATTTATGAAAGAACCTGAATTGAGCCAATTTATATACAGGTTTCTCATCCTGAATGGAAAAGTTAGTCTTCCCGGAATAGGATCTTTCGAGATAGTTCATTTGCCAGCTATCAATGACCTTAGTAGGCAACAGATTATTTCTCCGTCTTCGATAATAAAATTTAGCAGCGATGAACTCCCTTCTGAATCACCTGGTTTATTAAACTACCTCGTTCGTCATTTAAATATTTTAGAAAGAAATGCTTTTGATTTGGTATCAGTCTTTTGTAGCGATATTAACAATGATCTTGAATCTGGCTCAATAGTAAATTGGAAAGGACTTGGGAAGTTTGAGAAATCTACTGACGGGGTTTTAGTTTTTGAAAATCAATATCATAATGCTTCTAGTAATCAGGATTTGGGAAATACTACATCAACTGCCTTAAACTATATTTATCACCAAGATGATGTTGAGGATAACGATAACGATTCAACATTTAAACGTTCTAATAAAATAGCGTCAACCTACTTAATTGATTTTAAAACATCAATTATTCTATTAGTGTCAATTGTCTTGGTTTTTATTGTTATCCGTTACATAAACGGTAGCTTTAATCTTTTGGATTCCCGATATGATAAAGTTCATCCAAATAATCCTCCATCCACTTATCAAGTAAAATAAAATAAGCTATGGGGTCTATTCCTAATTGTCCGGTTTGCGGAAATGAAAAACTATCTTTTGCTCTTAAAACCATCGATTACACAGTCTCTAATGAGGAATTTTCTATCTACCAATGTGAGCATTGTTCAGTAAGATTTACTGGTAATATTCCTTCACTTAGTCAGATTGGGAAGTATTATGAATCTGAGCAATATATTTCTCATACAAATAGTACCAAGGGATTGTTTAATAAGCTTTATCAGCTAGTTAGAAATTATTCATTGGTTTCAAAGCGAGAATTGGTTTGCAAGTTTGCAAATAAGAAATCAGGGATTATTCTAGATTATGGTTGTGGAACAGGTTCTTTTCTCAATGAAATGAAATCTAATGGTTGGAGTATAAAAGGTGTTGAACCCGACGCTGGTGCAGCGCAAAAAGCTACTCTGCTTAATGGTATAGAAATAGGCGATTCTTCATCATTGAGTTCATTTATTCGTGAATCTGTTGATGTTATTACTTTATGGCATGTGCTGGAACATGTTCATGATTTGCATCCTACACTTAATACATTGAAAAGTATACTAAAAGCAAATGGGGTGATGTTTGTGGCGGTGCCAAATTATCAATCTTTTGATGCTGCTCATTATAAACAATTTTGGGCAGCTTATGATGTTCCAAGACACCTGTATCATTTTTCAAAGAAGTCTATGGATAATTTGATGAAAGCAAACGGACTTCAAATAGTAAAGGTACTGCCGATGTGGTTTGATTCTTTTTATGTTTCCTTGTTGAGTGAGAAATATAAAAAGAATCCTATTGGTCCAATACTTGCAGTCATAGTTGGATTGCTATCGAATATTATTGCCTTTTTTAAAGGCAATAGCAGCTCTTTAATCTATGTGATAAAACAAAAATAACAGCAAAGTTATTTCATCAATTCCTTGCTTTTAAGAATTGTTGAATCATTTTGATTCAAAACCATATAGTATCCTGAATCTCTCCAAAGGATTCTTGAAATAAGGGCCTTTATCCTGGTTTTCAAATAAACAATTTCTGTTGAGTTTAGTTTGTAAGGCATTATTCCTTCTTTTTCTGAGAATGCCATGAAATCTTTTATAACAGAATTTTCAAGTTCAAAATTGTTGCAAAATTCATTTGACTGTTTATACTTTGAAAGTATTGATTTGTTTTTGACATAATACTTATAGGAGAAATTACCAATGGCATTGTTAATATAAAATTTATTTACGCTTGTATCATAAAAAATTGAATCTAGTCCAATAAAATTATCAGGCGTTATACCACCACCACCAAATAGTTCCTTGCCACTTTTTGTTTTATATTTTTTTGATTTTTTTGTTGAGACACTGTCTTTTTTTTCATTTTCGCCATGTATCAATCTATTCAATATTTCTTTCCTGTATTCTTCATTTCCATTGCCATATGGTTTTTGTATACTTCGTCCCAATGGAGTATAATACCTTGCAACAGTAAGTCTTAAAGCAGACCCATCTGATAAAGAGTACTGTTCTTGCACCAATCCCTTTCCAAAACTTCTTCTCCCAACAATTGTGGCCCGATCTAGGTCTTGTAGTGCTCCAGCTACCACTTCACTGGCCGAGGCTGAAGACTCATTCAAGAGAACTATCAATTTACCTTTTTCAAAAAGACCAGGACGCTTACTGATATATTCCCTCTTCGGATTATTTCTTCCTTCTGTATAAACAATCAATTCATTTCCCTCAATAAATTCATCAGCAATATCTACTGCTTCCCCTAAAATTCCACCACCATTATCGCGAAGGTCTAATATGAGCTTTTGCATTCCACTTTTTTTAAGTTTTTCAAGCGATTGCATAAACTCTTCGTACGTATTTTCTGAAAACCTGTTTAATCGAATGAGTCCTGTTTCTCTATCGATCATATAAACAGCATCAATAGAGGTAAGTGGTATTGTGCCTCTTTGTATTTTTTTTGTTAAGAGGGAATTTTCACGTTTAATTTTCAATGTCACTTCTGACCCAGCAGGACCCTTGACCCAATTTTTGAATTTTTCGCTTTGTTTCAATCCCGTTGCTGTTGAATCACCTACCGAAAGAATCATGTCACCTATCTTAAGGCCTGATTTTTCTGCTGGTCCTCCTTCTAAAACGGCGAGTATATGAACAGTATCATCAAATACATTGAATTGAACACCAATGCCTCCAAATTCGCCGACAAGGTCCTCATTAACCTCTTTTAAATTTATTGGGGGAATGTAAACTGAGTGTGGATCAAGTTTATTTAGCAATTCTGCTATCACATCTTCAGAAACAGAATCAATGCTTACCTTATCGACGTAACGATTTTCAATGATATTCATTACCTCTTCTAGTTTATTCTTGCCAGAAAATTGAAAAAAACTTTTCGCATTTGGCATATTGCTATGTAATTTGTAACCGATTAGCATGCCAACAATAATCGCAATTGAGAAGAACAGGGGTAAGGCAACTTGAATCTTGTTATTTTTCATATACCTAGTGGCTAATTTTGTGCAAAGTTCTTGAAATAAGTTGATATATGGCAGGAATTAAGTTAATAGCAGATAGTGGAGCAACAAAAACCGAATGGTGTATTGTTGGTGGAAAAAAGCGTAGTTCATTTTTTACTACCGGCATCAGTCCATACCATATGGACCAAGAAAAAATAGAATCTTTGTTAAAAGATGAACTTTCACCATCTATCAAAAAAACCGCCTTTTCCTCGATTCATTATTATGGTACTGGTTGCTACACTAAAGTAAATGCAAACATTGTTAAAAGGGCTTTACAAAAAATATTGTTGTCGGATGATGTGAATGTAACACATGACCTTATGGGAGCTGCTATTGCTCTTTGTGGAAATACAAATGGTTTTGCCTCTATATTAGGTACTGGGTCAAATTCTTGTTTTTTCAATGGGAAAAAAATTGGTCAGAATTCACCAGGACTTGGCTATGTTCTTGGCGATGAGGGTAGTGGTGCCTATTTGGGAAGGATGGTTTTGCAACATTTTTTATACAAGCAATTCGATCAAGAGTTGATGGATCGCTTTAGCGATACCTATGCACTTACAAAGGCAGAAATTTTACAGAAAATTTATAAAGAACCCTATGCGAATAGGTTTCTTGCAACTTTTGCTATATTTCTTTCCAATAACCGTGGGCACTATATCATTGAAAATATTATTGAAGACGGCCTCCGCGACTTTTTTGATGTTCACTTAATTCAATATAAAAATCATGCATCATACCCATTTCATTTTGTTGGGGGTATTTCCTTTCATTTCAAAGATAAAATAAAAGATCTTTGTAATTATTATGGACTTGATTTGGGTAAAATCATAAAGCAACCCATGGAAGGCCTTGTTGATTTCCATAAATAAAAAAATCTTCATGTCTAACACATTTACAAAAACTACTGAAGAGGATTCGCTATATCGCCACATTGATAAAATGTCTGTGGAGGAAATATTAATTGGAATAAATAATGAGGATAGGAAAGTTGCTGATGCGGTTACCCAAGTCATTCCCAAAATTTCGAATTTATCTAAAGCTATTGCTGATAAATTGATTGCTGGAGGCAGACTTTTTTACATCGGGGCAGGAACGAGTGGAAGAGTCGCTGTTGTTGATGCAAGTGAATGTCCACCAACTTTTGGCGTACCACATGATCTTGTAACCGCTATTATAGCTGGTGGTAGAGAAGCGATGTTCAATGCTGTTGAATTTGCCGAAGATGATATAGAGGCAGCATGGAAAGACCTAAGCGAACATAACGTTGGTAAAAATGATTTTGTGATTGGCATTGCTGCAAGTGGAACAACGCCATACGTAGTTGGAGGTTTAACTTCTTGCAAACATCATAATATTACTACTGGTTCTGTCGTTTGCAATATTGGCTCACCTATTTCTGCTATTGCTGATTTTCCAATTGAAGTATCGCTTGGTCCAGAATTCCTTACAGGGAGCACTCGAATGAAGAGCGGTACTGCCCAAAAATTGATATTAAATATGATATCAACTTCTGTTATGATTCAGTTGGGTAGAGTGGAGGACAACAAAATGGTGAATATGCAATTAACCAATGAAAAACTGATCGATAGGGGAATTAAAATGCTATTAGAAAAGAAACCCAATTTGAGTTATGAAGAAGCAAGGGAACAACTATTGCTACATGGTAGTGTAAGTAAGGCGGCTATTTCAACTCCCTAATGAATTTAAATAATGCATGAGATAGAACCATACTACAATTGGCGTCATTTATATAGTCCAGAAGAGGATGCCCAATCTCCATTTTTTGGAAAATCACATTCTGAATTTGAGTTTACCCAAACGATTTACAACTATTATATTCATCCACAGTGGGACGATTATGGTTCCCAAACACTTTATATCAAGGTGCTCTTTTGTGATTATGATGAAGCATTTGTCATTATTGAAACAATTGGTGAGTGGAATGATGCCATTGAAAATGACATTATGGTGCTGAAACGTGAGATTATTGATCAGATGATTAGTAAGGGGATTACAAAGTTTATTTTGATTGGGGAGAATGTACTCAATTTTCATAGCAGTGATGATTGTTACTACGAAGAATGGTATGATGATATCCAAGACGATGGAGGATGGGTCATTTTGTTAAACTTACCAAGGCAGTCTGGTTCCGAATTTTTAAAGGCTGGAATACAACGCTATATCAATTTGGTTGATTTCCCTTCTTGGAGAACGTATACTCCGGCAAATTTGTTTATCAAATTGGATAATATGGTACTCAAAAAATTGAACAATTGACATTTTATATAAATCCTTGCAATGGATCTAATTAAATAAGATATACTCCTTCCTTTATTGCGTTTTTATGGACTTCAAGTGTTAAATTTGCAAATAATTGGAAATCTACTAAAAAGAAAATATGAACTGGAGTCAACTATTTAGTTCTTCGATTGGAAAAAAACTTTTAATGGCCTTGACAGGGATTTTTCTTGTAATTTTTTTGGTTGTTCATTGCTACGTAAATGCAAATGTGTTTTTTGAAAATCCACAATTGAATTTCAATCTTGCAGCCCATTTCATGGGGACTAATATTTTGATTAGGATTTCTGAAATTGGTTTATTTGCTGGATTCATTGTTCACATTGTTCAAGGATACCGATTGGAGTTGCAAAATTGGTCGAAGCGCAAATCAAGGTATGCAGTTACCGCAGGAAATAAAACTTCAAAGTGGTATTCAAGGTCGATGGCATTGTTGGGAACGTTGATTTTATTGTTTCTAATTGTTCACCTTGTTCACTTTTGGGTGCCTTCAAGATTTGGCGGCCTTCTACCTTTCGTTCATGAAGGTCATGAATACCATGATCTATATGCCCAAATGAGAAATGTATTTGCTGAACCATGGGTCTTAGCTCTTTATTTATTGGGTTGCTTTTCATTGTCATGGCATCTGTTGCATGGAATTCAGAGTGCTGCACAAACGATGGGATGGACAAATAAAAATTATTTCCCAATGATTAAGAATGTGGGTATTGTTTTTTCAATAGTTGTTCCATTGATATTTGCTCTCATGCCTATCCACATGCATTTTGATTTGAAAACAATACCAGGTGCATTAACACTTTTATTTTAAACATTATTTATAAAAAACCATATATGCTAGATTCTAAAATTCCTCCTGGGTCGCTTGATGAAAAATGGATTAAATATAAGGGGTCAGTAAGGTTGGTAAATCCAGCCAATAAAAGAAAATTGGAGATAATTGTTGTTGGATCCGGTTTGGCAGGTGCATCAGCGGCTGCTAGTTTAGGCGAAATGGGATATAAAGTAAAATCTTTTTGTTTTCAAGACTCACCGCGTAGGGCGCATTCAATTGCAGCACAAGGGGGCATCAATGCTGCTAAGAATTATCAAAATGATGGTGATTCAGTTTACAGGTTGTTTTATGATACCATCAAAGGTGGTGATTACCGCTCGAGGGAAGGAAATGTGCATCGGTTGGCTGAAGTGAGTACCAATATTATAGATCAATGTGTTGCCCAAGGTGTTCCATTTGCAAGAGAATATGGTGGATTGCTTAGCAACCGTTCATTTGGTGGTACCCAAGTTCAGAGAACATTTTATGCTGCTGGACAAACAGGTCAGCAATTGTTAATTGGAGCTTACCAATCATTAGAAAGACAAGTTGCATTGGGTACTGTTGAAATGCATACTAGACACGAGATGATTGAATTGGTTGTCATCGACGGTAAGGCAAGAGGCATTATTGCACGTAATCTAGTAACAGGGGAATTAGAAAGGCATTTCGGTCACGCCGTTTTATTATGCACTGGCGGTTATGGTAACGTGTTTTATCTATCTACAAATGCAATGGGTTCAAATGTAACTGCTGCATGGAAGGCGCATAAAAAAGGAGCATATTTCGCAAACCCTTGCTTCACACAAATTCATCCTACTTGTATTCCTGTTTCTGGAGATCATCAATCAAAACTAACCTTGATGTCTGAGTCTCTCAGAAATGATGGAAGGATATGGGTACCGATGAAACAAAACGACAATCGAAAACCTGCCGATATTCCTGAAAATGAAAGAGATTATTATTTGGAGAGAAGGTATCCTGCTTTTGGAAACCTTGTTCCAAGAGACGTTGCTTCTAGGGCTGCCAAGGAAAGATGTGATGCTGGTTATGGAGTAGGTTCTTCCAAGCAAGCTGTATACCTTGATTATGCCGATGCAATCCAACGTTATGGAAAAATTGAGGCGAGCAAAAAAAACCTGGACAATATCGGTGCTGAAGCCATAACATCCTTAGGCAAAGATGTTGTTAAGGAAAAATATGGCAACCTGTTCAATATGTATGAAAAAATCACTGGAGAAAATCCGTATGAAACTCCAATGAGAATTTATCCAGCTGTTCACTATACCATGGGTGGATTGTGGGTGGATTATGAATTAAAGACTTCTGTAGATGGACTTTATGCATTAGGGGAAGCCAACTTTAGCGATCATGGTGCGAACCGATTGGGAGCATCTGCCTTGATGCAAGGTCTTGCTGATGGCTATTTTGTAATACCATACACTCTTGGTAATTATCTATCTGATGAGATTGGTAAGGGAAATATATCGACGGATCATCCGGCCTTTGCAGATGCAGAGAAAAATGCCAATGATAGAATCAATAAGTTAATGTCTATCAAGGGTAAGCAAACAGTAGAAAGTTTCCATAAACGTCTTGGAAAAATCATATGGGATAAATGTGGTATGGCAAGAAATGAAGCTGGATTAAAACAAGCCATCGCAGAAGTTAGAGCGCTTCGTGATGAGTTTTGGTCTGACGTTAAAATTCCTGGCAGTATCGATGAGATGAATCAAGAACTTGACAAGGCAGGAAGGGTAGCAGATTTTCTTGAGTTAGGCGAGTTGATGTGTATTGACGCCTTGGAAAGAAATGAAAGCTGTGGTGGTCATTTCCGGGAGGAATACCAAACAGCTGATGGAGAA
>CAMBGO010000072.1 GCA_945866165.1 Chitinophaga pinensis
AATCAATTTGAGCAACTTGATTACCTACTTCCAACGCCTAATGAATATAGAACAGCAAGTGGAGCTCCTGGCCCAAAATATTGGCAACAGAAGGCAGACTACGATATCAACGTCAGTATTGATGAAGAGACGAATGTACTCACTGGGTCTGAAACCATTTCTTATTTCAATAATTCTCCTGATTTATTGACATATATCTGGATTCAGCTTGATGAAAATTTTCATCATCCAGAAAGTGATAATAACTATGATAGGCAATCTTCAATGAAAGAACGCATGACGAACCAAGATCTTGTACAGATGAATCCAAAAGAACATTTGAAAGGGTATGGGTTGAACATTACTGCATTGACTGATCAAATGGGAAAACCATTGTCATATACGATCAACCAAACCATGATGAGAATTGACCTTCCGGTTGCATTGCGTGCTGGACAAAAATTCAGTTTCAAGATAAATTGGAATTATAAGATTCCTGATAAGTTAACAAGATATGGCCGTGGAGGCTATGAGCATTTTGATGATGATGATAACAACCTTTATTCAATTGCACAATGGTATCCAAGACTGGCTGTGTACAGTGATTTCCAAGGATGGCAAAATATGCAGTTTGCAGGTGGCTCTGAATTCTCAGTAACATTTGGAAACTTTAAAGTGAATATCAATGTACCTGAAGATCACATTGTAGCATCTACTGGTGAACTTCGCAATGCTGCTGCAGTTCTTAGCGCTGCACAAATGGCACGTTGGCAAAAAGCACAAACAGCTTCTGAGCCTGTTGAGATTGTAACCTTGTCAGAAGCATTGGAGAATGCAAAAGACAAATCGAAGGGAAGAAAAACCTGGACATTTGAAGCGATCAATGTCCGTGATTTTGCGTTTAATTCTTCCAGACGTCTTGTTTGGGATGCCATGCCCATCACTGTTGATGGAAAGAAGATCATGTGCATGAGTTTTTATGGTAAAGAGGCATATCCTATTTACAGCAAATATTCAACCAAGGCTGTAGCGCATACCATTAAAGTTTATTCAAAATATACAATCCCATACACATATCCAGTTGCACAATCAGTTGAGGCTTCAATTGGAATGGAATATCCTATGCTTGCTATGAACTATGGTCGCGCTGAGAAAGACGGAACCTACAGCGAAGCAACCAAGTATGGTGCAATTGGTGTTATCATACATGAAGTAGGACATAATTTCTTTCCCATGATTGTCAATTCTGATGAGAGACAATATTGGTGGATGGATGAGGGATTGAATACATTTTGTCAGTTTCTTGCAGAGCAGGAATTTGATAATAACTATCCATCAAGAAGAGGTCCTGCTCATTTGATAACTGACTATATGAAGCTTCCAAAAGATATGCTGGAGCCAATTATGACAAAGGGGGATAATGTAGCAAATGTTGGCTCAAATGCATATGCCAAGGCTGCAACAGGGTTGAATATTTTGAGGGAAACAATTATGGGACGCGAGTTGTTCGATTTTGCCTTCGGTGAATATGCAAGGCGTTGGGCTTTCAAACATCCTACACCTGCAGATTTATTTAGAACACTTGAAGATGCAAGTGCAATTGACCTCGACTGGTTTTGGAGAGGATGGTAT
This sequence comes from Chitinophaga pinensis, assembly GCA_945866165.1. Taxonomy (GTDB): domain Bacteria; phylum Bacteroidota; class Bacteroidia; order Chitinophagales; family Chitinophagaceae; genus Pollutibacter. The sequence continues at coordinate 1,612 of CAMBGO010000072.1, forward strand.
TTTGGTACTGAGCCTGTTGATATTTCACTTGATGAAGTAAAATGGTTTAAGATGGACGCAGCTCAAAATGCCAATGCATTGAATAAGCCTGAATTTGAGAGCCTCAGTAAGCAAAGAAATAAAGTCGACAAGAATATTACATTCTATACCAATACCGATACAACATTGCGTGATTTTTATTTCTACAATAGAGGTGCTGATGCCAAAATGATGCAAGACAACATGCAGAAGCAACAAGAAGCATCTAAGGACAATGAAAATGCTGCGAAGTGGGGTAATAAAAATATGTATGAGCTTAGTTTCTCAAATAAAGGCGGCTTGGTGATGCCGATTATAGTTGAATGGACTTTCAAAGATGGCTCTAAAGAAGTTGACCGTATTCCTGTAACTATCTGGAGATTGAATGAGAAGAAAGTAAGCAAGCTTTTTGCAAAAGACAAGGAAGTTGCCTCTATTCAGTTGGATCCCATGAAAGAAACTGCTGATATAAATGAAGCAAACGGCATGTGGCCTATCAAGGAAATGCCAAGCAAGTTTCAATTGTATAAAGGTTCAGCAAGCATCAGGGGCCTAGGGGCGCCAGGCAACGCGGGTGCACCAGCCAACGCAATGCAAAAGGCTAAGAAATAAATTATTGAATCCAAGAGGTTAATTCCTCTGACGAAACGAGGCCCTGTTTTCTTTTATTCTCTACACCATTTTTGTAAAGGATAAAAGTTGGCAGGGCTTCTACTTTCAATGATTTCATTAGTTCAGTTTCTATACCGCCATCCATTTTAACAAGGGCAACTTTGTTGCTTTCTTTTTTCATAAAATCTGCAACGATGGGTTCCATCTTCTTACAAGGAGGACACCATTCGGCGCCAAAATAAACTAACACCAATTCTTGACTCTTGAGTTGACCTTCAAAAGAAACTTGACTTGTTTGTGGCTTATTGGGGTCAACACCTTCAACTGGTTTAGATCCTTGTTTCCAAGCAGTGATGCCGCCTGTTAGGTTCGTAACATCATATCCTTTCTCACTTAGAAAGGTAGCCGCAGCTGCACTTCTTCCACCAATTAAACAATAAACAAAAATGGGTTGATTTTTATCGAGATGAGATATCCTGTCTTCAAATTCTGCTTTATTCAACCAATTTGCCTGAAATGAATTTTTAATGTGACCTGTTTTATATTCATCTGCTGTTCTTACATCAAGTAATTGAATATTCTTAGAGAGGATGGCTTTTTCAAAATCATCAGCATTAGCCACTTTGTTTTTTTGTGCTGTTGAACTACATGAAATCAAGATCATTAATAGGCCCATCAAAATGTATCTCATAGTTGAAAATTTTTATAAAATTACAACAATTGAGTATTTAATCTGAATTGGCTTTCAATATGTTCAGACTTAATTGCCAAAGCATAGTTGAATTAACTTTTATTTTATGCCATACAGTGATTAATTTGCCGATATGCTGGACAATAAATTAGTCATGTTCGAAAACAGGCTCAGAAAGGTTCACAAGATCCTTTCAAAGCAGGCTGCTAGGGAGGCTATTTTTTGTTATCGCTTGTATGACCGCGACCTGCCTGAATTTCCATTGATTATTGATATATATGAACAGGAAGTACAGGTAACTGAATACAGGAGCAACCATCATTTATCACCAGAAGATTATATCGAATGGCTTGATAAAAGTCTTGATGTAGTGAAGGTGGTCTTAGGTAAAACAAACGAAAGCTTGCACTTAAAGGAGCGTAAGCGAAAAGAAAGCAGGGCTGATCAATATCAAAAGTCTGATAACCAGCAATCGTTTTTTGAAGTAAGGGAAGGAGGGCTGAAATTTTTTGTCAACCTAACTGATTATCTCGATACTGGATTATTCATAGACCATCGCATCACTAGAATGATGGTTAAGAATGAAGCATTGGGAAAAAAAGTGTTGAACCTTTTTTGTTATACAGGTTCCTTTTCTGTTTATGCTGCTGCAGGAGGTGCTAGTTCTGTTGTTTCTGTCGATCTTTCAAATACTTACCTAGCTTGGGCTGAAAGGAATATGGAGTTGAATGGATTTTTAGGTGATGAATATCTTTTTGAACGGGCGGATGTATTACAATTTATCGAAGGAGTGCCCAATAGCTCATTTGATATTGTTGTATTGGATCCTCCAACTTTTAGCAATAGCAAATCAATGATAGACGTTTTTGATATTCAGCAAAATCATGTTGAACTAATAAATCAATGTTTGAGGAAACTTACAACAGGTGGTGTGCTATATTTTAGTACGAACGCAAGAAAATTCTTTATAGAAGAAGAATTGATTGATGGGGTTATACAAAATATAACCACCGCTACTACACCCTTTGATTTCAAAGGTAAGTTGCAGCGGTGGTGTTATAAAATTATTCCTAAGTCTGATTAGGAAACGATTTCAACAATTTCAACTTCAAAAATCAAATCCTTGCCAGCCAATGAATGATTGGCGTCCATGATAATCACATCATCTTTTACTTCCAATACCACTACTGGAACAGGTTGTCCGTATTCATTTTGTAGATTCAATTGCATGCCTACTTCCAATTGCATTTCAGCAGGTACATTGGATTTTGGAAATTCAATGATTGCTTCAGGATTTGAAAGACCGTAAGCATTTTCAGGGTCTATTTGCAATGTCTTTTTCTCGCCTATTGCCATTCCTAAAACGCCTGCATCAAAGCCTGCTATCATTTGTCCAGCTCCTACGGTAAATTCCAATGGATTTCTGCCTACTGAACTGTCAAACTGAGTGCCATCCAACAATGTGCCAGTGTAGTGAACGCGCACTACATCACCTTTTTTTACTTGCATGTTTATGTTTTTATGTTTATTTTTTCGCCGAATGAGCCTACCTTGTAATGCACTTAGGCCATTGCAGGGAAAGATAATGCAGCTTGAATCGTTGCAAAATTAATGCTAATCTTTTATTTTTATTGAAAATAAACAGTCAAAATACATGTTAAAGTATACGCACTTTTTTATCCTTTTGATGCTCTTCTCTAACTTGCTTAGTGCACAATCTGTTTTGCCTGGTGCAGCACGCCCCGAACTTTACCTGCCCATGTTGAAAGGCAAGTCGGTTGCTGTTTTTGCAAACCAGACTTCCACCGTGGGTGAAAAGCATTTGGTTGACGTACTCATTGCAAATGGCGTGAATGTTAAACTTATTTTTGGGCCTGAGCATGGATTCAGGGGTACGGCTGATGCTGGCGAAAAAGTTGGAAATTATATAGACAGTAAAACAGGTATTCCCGTAATCTCCTTGTATGGTTCTAAAAGAAAACCTTCCACTGAAGATTTGGCAACGATTGATGTTGTGATGTTTGACATTCAGGACGTAGGGGTAAGATTTTATACGTTTATATCATCTCTTGAGGAGCTCATGGAATCTGTTATAACATCAAAAAAACAGTTAATCTTATTGGATAGACCCAATCCCAATGGTCATTATGTTGATGGCCCTGTGTTGGAAAAGGTACAAAAATCGTTTGTTGGCATGCAGCCAATACCGGTGGTGTACGGCATGACGATAGGCGAGTATGCAAAAATGCTGTTGGGTGAAAAATGGCTTACAGGGGCGGTCCAACATATTTATGACAGTCTATTAAAAAAAGGTAAAAATCTACTAAAGGTGGTGCCTTGTAAAAATTATACGCATCAAACAGTTTACACACTTCCTATTAAGCCTTCTCCTAACTTGCCTGATATGTCTGCCATTTATTGGTATCCATCAACATGTTTTTTTGAAGGAACGGTTCTTAGTGAAGGAAGGGGTACTACTAAGCCATTTCAATTATTTGGGCATCCTTCATTGCCGTCAAATCTTTTTGCATTTACCCCTACTTCGATGCCTGGTGCTACCAATCCAAAGTTGGTCAATCAAAAATGTTTTGGCTGGAATCTTGCTGCTGACCCCACTGATGTGAAAAAAAGAATCGCAAATCGGTTAAATCTGTCTTTCTTAATCGAAGCATATAAGTTGTTTCCAGATAAAGAACATTTTTTCATTATGCCAAAATCAGGAAATATTAGGGAAGCCTTTTTTAATAAATTAGCAGGTAATGAAGAATTAATGCTGCAGGTGATTGCTGGTAATACCGAAGCCGAAATCAGGAAGTCATGGGAACCCGCATTGTCAGAGTTTAAAAAGATCAGGCTAAAATACTTGCTCTATAAATAGTTTGGTATTAAGTTCTAAATCATAAATCAATTGATTAGAGTAATGTTGCCATTGTATAATTTAAGTGCATGGTAAAAATGAAGTTTATAAAATCAGTTTTGTTTACTCACTAAAATGTTTCATCCAATCATAAGCAATGGGTAAATAAATCTTACGTCTCTAATCTCACGTCTTAAGTCTGACATCTGAATCCTGATGTCTGACTTCTGTGTTCTGATTTCTTACGTCTTACATCTCGCAGCTTATGTCTGAATTCTGACTTCTGTCTTCTGACGTCTCACATCTTATGTCTTATATCTTATGTCTGAATTCTGACTTCTGTCGTCTGTCTTCTGTCGTCTGCATTCATTAAATTTACTTTAACTAATTTTACGTCATGTCTTCACTTCAGGAATGCCGCATTATTTTCATGGGAACGCCCGAGTTTGCTGTTGCCACCCTTGATTATTTATTTAAAAATGGTTGTAAAATTGTTGGTGTTGTTACTGCGCCCGATAAGCCTGCGGGAAGGGGAATGCAGCTTTCAGAAAGCGCTGTGAAAAAATATGCATTGGAGAATGGCTTGAATGTTTTACAACCTGTTAAATTAAAAGACCCAACTTTTCTTGATCAGCTGCAATCACTTCATGCTGATGTCCAAATAGTAGTTGCATTTAGGATGCTTCCCGAAGTGGTATGGAACATGCCGCCCCGCGGTACTATCAACCTCCACGGATCATTGCTGCCTGCCTACCGCGGGGCGGCACCAATTAACTGGGCCATCATCAACGGCGAATTGGAAACAGGCGTAACAACATTTAAACTGCAACAAGAAATCGATACCGGCGATCTGCTACTCACTGAAAAAATTCCTATTCCTGAAAACTATACTGCTGGTGAATTGCATGATGAAATGAAATTGATTGGTGCAAGGCTAATGTTCAAGACATTAGAAGCATACTGCTCCAATACGCTTGTCCCTACTCCACAAATTGATCTGATGCATCATTCAGCTGAGATTCCACTTGCTCCAAAACTTACAACCGAAACCGGCAACATCAACTGGGATTCAAATGCAAAAAAAATAGTTGACTTAGTACGAGGCTTATCACCCTATCCAACAGCGTATACTTTACTCGAAAGTAAGAAGCTGAAAATATTCAAGTCCACCTATGATTTGACAGAAATGACGGAATCCACGGGCATTTTCCAATCTGATGGAAAATCATACCTGCGCTTTTCAGCGCTAGATGGGTGGGTATATATTCATGATCTTCAAATGGAAGGGAAAAAAAGAATGGATATAGCTTCTTTTTTGAGAGGCTATCGATTCAGTAATGGCCTTGATAATCTTTAATTCTTTTCTAAAATAAAAGTGAAAGTAAAATGAATAATATTGCCGAGAGGTTTATACGGTACGCTAAGATAGATACACAAAGTGATCCACACAGCACTTCATTTCCTTCATCCGAAAAGCAAAAAAATCTTTCTGCACTGTTGGTCAAAGAATTATTAGCAATGGGAATTACAGATGCTCATTTGGATAAATATGGTTATGTATATGCTACTATTCCCTCGAATCAACCAAAGAAAACACCCGTTATATGTTTCTGTTCACATGTTGATACCGCTCCTGATTGTAGTGGAGAAAATGTAAAACCAATTTTGCATTTAAATTATCAGGGAGAAGATATTGTTTTACCCGATGATCCAACTCAAATCATTTCTATCAACGAGCACCCTTATCTGGCAGAAAAAAAAGGGGATGATATTATTACCGCAAGTGGATTAACATTGTTGGGTGCTGATGATAAAGCTGGAGTGGCTATCATTATGGAGCTTACATCGATTTTAACAACCATTGACGATATTCCTCATGGCGATATCCGAATTCTCTTTACTCCAGATGAAGAAGTTGGAAGGGGAGTGGATTTTGTTGACATTAAAAAGTTGGCTGCAGATGTGGCCTATACACTAGATGGAGGTGAAGTAGGTTCATTGGAGACTGAGAATTTTTCGGCAGATGGTGTTACTGTGACAATCAATGGAGTCAGTGCGCATCCGGGTTATGCAAAAGGAAAGATGGTAAATGCACTAAAAATTGCAGGTAAATTTCTTTCTATGTTACCCGCTGATACACTTTCACCTGAATCTACTGATGACCTGCAGGGATTCATTCATCCTGTTGGAATTACGGGTAATGCCGAGAGTGCAACAGTAGACTTTATTATCCGTGACTTCAGTGACATTGAATTAAAAAAACATGAAGCATTGCTAGAATCTTTGTTAAATGATATAATGTCTGACCATCCCAAAGCAACTTATTCGTTCTTGGTAAAAGAACAATACCGTAATATGAAGTCAATGTTGGATAACCATCCTAAAGTTGCAGAATATGCTGCAAAAGCCATACTGGATTGTGGATTACCACTTCATACAAAGCCAATCCGAGGTGGCACAGATGGGGCAAGGCTATCATTTATGGGATTACCCTGCCCAAATGTTTTTACAGGTGAGATGGCGTTACATTCTAAGCATGAATATGTTATTGTGCAGGACATGCAAAAATCACTGGAAGTATTGCTAAGGTTGGTAGCGCTTTGGGCAGCGTAATTTTTAGAATAACTTTATCATCTTATTACAAATTATTGTTGCATCTTCATATGAGGTAATTTCGATATGATATATTTTGAGATGAATCTTTCAACCAATTTAAAATGAGTTCTAACATGTTGCAAGTTGTAACCTTCGCACAACAAATGGTTGATTCTACAACAACCAAGGCTGTTTCAAGTGCACCTACTGTAACCCACCTGTGGGATATTCTGAAGTCTGGTGGAGTATTGATGATACCGCTAGGACTGCTATTTGTATTAGCATTGTTTTTTTTCTTTGAAAGATACTTGGCCATTAGAAATGCTGGAAGGGTAGATGAAAACTTCATGTTAATCATTCGCGATCACCTTGCAAATGATAATCTTACCGCTGCAAAGTCGATGGCACGAATTACCGATAATCCTGTTGCAAGGGTAATTGAAAAGGGCTTACAGCGTATAGGAAAGCCAATTGATGCCATAGAGAGAAGCATGGAAAGCATTGCTAGGCTTGAGATGTATAACCTGGAAAAAAACTTGAGTGTATTGAGTGTAATCTCTCGGGCAGCACCAATTTTTGGATTTGTTGGAACGCTGGCCGGATTGATGCAGTTGTTCTTTGACATTAATACCACTGGTGAGTTTGTCTTAAATACCATTGCTGGTGGATTATATGTTAAGCTTGTTACATCCATTACAGGATTGCTTATTGGATTGACCTCATTCCTGGCTTATAGCTTTTTACATACACAAATTGATAAGACTGCCAATAAAATGGAAGTAGCAGCTGCTGATTTTCTAGACATGATTCAAGAGCCTTCAAAATAAATAATTTTATATGGAGGTAAGAAAAAAATATAGGGGTGAAGCGGAGGTTTTTACAGAAGCTTTGAATGATATCTTATTCATATTACTAATGTTTTTTCTGATAGTTTCTACGCTAGCAAATCCGAATGTAGTGAAGCTCTCCCAACCCAAGTCTGATGGTGATACAAAAGCAAAGCAAAATGTGGTGGTATCAATTGATTCATTAAAGCAATTTTACATTGGTACCTCACCAGTGCCAATGGATTCACTTAAGTCTTTGCTTATTCCCCTTATTTCCAAGGAAAAAACCGATGTTCCTACCATTGTGATTAATGCTGATAAATCTGTTGATATCGACGCTGTAGTTGGTGTAATGAGAATTGCAAAAGAGCTAGGCGCTAAAACAGTGCTATCTGTTGAGAAGCAGTAAAATTATAAAGAGGCACCACTTTTCTTTCCAAAAACAATTCGGTCCTTCCCATAAATGTCTTTATTGATTTC
>CAMBGO010000073.1 GCA_945866165.1 Chitinophaga pinensis
GGTTGTTCCAGCAGGTTCCCATATTACATGGAAACGTATGGCATGCATTCTATTCATGGCAGGGCTACGGCTATTGCCAGTGGATTGAAAGCCACCCGACCTGAATTGAGTGTTTGGATTGTAACCGGTGATGGCGATTCATTGAGTATCGGTGGCAATCACACCATCCATTTGTTGCGCAGAAATTTTGATGTGAACATCATGCTTTTCAACAACCAAATTTATGGTTTAACAAAAGGACAATATTCTCCCACTTCTGAAGAGAATAAAGTAACTAAGTCAACTCCCTACGGAAGCCTTGATCATCCTTTCAATCCGCTTGCCTTGGCCATGGGAGCCGATGCTACATTCATTGCTAGGAGCATGGACCGTGATCCGAAGCACATGCAAGAAATGCTTTTGAGAAGCAATGCACACAGGGGATCATCTTTCTTAGAGATCTATCAGAACTGCAACATCTTTAATGATGCTGCTTTTGAAATTTTTACAGAGAAAGGATCAAAGCCTGTTGAAACGTTGTTTCTTGAACAAGGAAAACCATTGCTGTTTGGCATAAACAAAGAGAAAGGTATTCGATTGGATGGGTTCAAGCCTGTTATTGTTGATTTAACGGATGGTGTTTCTGCCAATGATTGCTGGATACATGATGAAAATGATTTTTATAAGGCCCAGATACTTGTGCGTATGTTTGAGGACCCAAGCATTGAAGGGCATCTTCCAAGACCATTTGGTGTTTTCTATCAGACAGAGCGTGCTTGCTACGAAGAACTGCTTGAAATGCAGGTCCAGGAAGTGATTGCAAAAAAAGGCAAGGGTGATTTGAACAAATTGATTCGGGGCAATGAAACATGGACAATACAATGATTTCATAAGAACTCGGATAAAGCGGATGGAATATTGTTTCATCCGTTTTTTTATTTCCGACCTTTACTAAATATATGCTACTGACAATTCATCCTGATAATCCACAAGAAAGATTGATTAAGCAAGTAGCTGAATGCCTCTTGGATGGCGGAGTGATTATTTATCCAACTGATACGGTGTATGGATTTGGCTGTGATATTTTTCAGCCCAAAGCTGTTGAAAGAATTTGCAGAATTAAAGGAATTGATCCAATCAAGGCAAACCTCTCATTTGTATGCAGTGATTTATCTGATCTAAGTAAATATGCGCGCAATATCAACACGCCTCAGTATCGTTTTATTAAATCACACATACCAGGACCATTCACGTTTATTCTGCAAGCGAGTAAGGAAGTTCCTAAAATTTTAAAAAGTAAAAAAGATACAATTGGTTTGCGTGTTCCAGACCATCAAATTACACATGCTATTGCAGCAAAACTTGGACATCCGATTCTTAGTTCCTCCTTACCAGGTGAGATGGTCGAAGAATATACAGATCCTGAAATGATTCATGAGAAATTCAGTAAGCTTGTCGACATTGTTATTGATGCCGGTATTGGCGGAATGCAATATTCTACCATTATTGATCTTACTGAAGACCAGCCTGTTGTTGTTCGGCAGGGCATGGGGGTTGTTGAATGATAGAACAATTTTACTCGAACTTATAATTTAGAATTCCGCTCTGATTTGAATTTATAAGGAATTAGTACTGAATTTGAAGGCAAACGCCAATGATCTGGGTCTTCATAATTGTAGGCAATATCTACTATGTTCAATAATGTGCTAACACTATCAGATATATTTTGAATTGCGTGACATATTTTCGGTGGAATTGATATCAACATCGGTCTTTTATACGACACGTTAAATTCATTTATCATGCCATATGTTGAAGAATTTTCTCTTGGATCATAGAGCACAACTTTGATTGAGCCTGAGTTTACAAAAATTCTGTCGGTTGTGAATTCATGTATGTGCCAGTCAGAATACTCACCAGGGTTAATGGATACTTGAAAAATTTGGTCAACTGGGAGTGAGTCTATTTGCCATGAGGATCTCCATATTTCAGTGAGACTACCATTCGTTTTAATAACGTTTTTGATCTCTTTGGTTTTAACGCCATCAATGAGGGTTTGGTTAACAGGGTTCCAATCTGTTGTAATGCTCATTGTGTCTTTTATAAAACCTAGTTCTTTTAAGTTCATATAGAAGTTTTTTAAAATTATATTTTAGGAAGTCCTCTTATTTTTCTAAGATTATTTATGAAAGAACCCTTGCGTGGATTTTTAAGAAAAATAATCACTTGGTCGAATGTCAAACCAAAAAAGTCCAAAGTATCGAAAATTAAATTTCTGATTATTGCCATTATGTGGTAAAGATTTTTACTATCCCTTTTTTTCAAAAATAAAAATTGATCATAATAGATCTCTTTTAAAAGCATATATGGACTAGTTTTAATTCTTTGAAAATAAAATTCGTTTTCTTTAAAGTCTCGATTTTTATATGAATTCTTTCTTGTGGCGGACTGGATAGCTATAATCGTAACCTCGTTAGCGATGCCTATTCTTTTGGTTTTTGATACCCTTAAAAGCCACTCTTGTGAGGGAACATTATTTATTTTTTTATAAAATTTCCAAGGTCCAAGTTCAATATGAAGTTCTTTTTTGAATAGCCATGTTGAAGCAGGAGAAAAATAGGTATTATCGTGAATATCGTTAGCTCTTAATCTAACCGGTATCAAGATGCCATTTACGGGAGCTGTGAAATGATGTGAATAAACAAGGTCATAGTTTCCAGCATTTAATTTTTTATATAATAATTCAAGATGATTAGGAAACCAAAGGTCATCATGATTTAAAAATGCAATATATTTTCCTTTTGCTATTGAAACGCCTTGGTTGTTGGGTCCGGATTGCTCCCCAATATTTTTTTCAAGATTAATGAATCGAATTTTTTCATTTCTGAAACCATTAACTACTTCTTCGGTATCATCAGTACAGCAATCTCCTACAACAATCAGTTCCCAATTGCTATAAGTTTGCATCAGGACTGTTTCTATACTGTATCTCAGCACATTGCTGCGATTGTATGTTGCAATTACAACGGAAATAAGGTCATGCGAATCATGCATGACCCAAAATTAGCCAAAGCAGGCTCAATTAGATGCGAAAAAATGGATTTTAATCCTTGACTTAAACTACAATCGAAATCCAAGTGAGAGTCTTCCTCTTTTTCTATGAAGGTATGTATGCGCCAACGACCTTTTTAGTGCTTGTCTGCTTTTCATGATTCGCCTTTTTTCCAATGGTCCTATTCTCCCATCGTTTAGTCTGGCCATGCGTTTTTGTTTTTTCAATTTGTGTGCACGGTGTAGTACCCTCATTCCATCCATGGTTCTAATACCTCCTCTGTCATATCCCAATTGAATGGATTGAGCAGATGAATTCGATGAAACCATGGTTGCGAGCATGCTAAACACAACTATCAAGAGGATGTTACTTTTCATAAAAAAATATTAGGTGAACAATATACCCCATAGACCCGAATGAAAGGAGTTGGTTTAATGCGAATGCATCATTTTATGATTTTATTTGCACTTAGGCAGGCTTGAATTGAAAGCTATTTCTGTGAAGGATGCACCTTCCATGTGCCTGTATCGCTTTTCTATGATCAGCTGTAGGGTACCCTTTGTTTTTGTTCCAGTTGTAGATTGGAAACTCAGCATGTGCCAATTGCATGAAGTCATCCCGATAGGTTTTAGCCAAAATACTCGCCGCTGCAATGGATGCATATTTCCCATCGCCCTTAACGATGGTTTTATGCGGAATGTTTTCTACCGGCTTGAAGCGGTTGCCATCAACAACAATGAACTTCGGGATTAGCTTTAGTTCGCCAATTGCCAAATGCATGGCCTTGATGGATGCATTTAAGATATTGATTGAATCAATTTCAACTTGATTTACTGTTTGAACCGCCCATGCCAATGCTTCTTCTTGGATGATTTCTCTTAACGCATAGCGTTGTTTTTCATTTAACTTTTTGGAGTCATTCAGAATTGGGTTTGAAAAATCTGCTGGGAGAACAACCGCAGCGGCAAATACCGGTCCTGCCAAACAACCCCTTCCGGCTTCATCGCAACCGGCTTCCGGAAAGAGTTTCTGGTAAAAGGGTTCAAGCATCTGATGCAAAGTAGCAAGAAAAATTCATCAAAAGTAGTTAAGGATGACAATGCGTAATACCTTTGCAAGATGAATCAAGAAGTTGGATCAAAACAGAAGTCCAATGCCATTGCAATATGGTTGTTAATTGGTGTTGGAATGATCATTGTGCAAGTGTTATTGGGTGGTATCACCAGGCTTACCGGATCGGGGTTGTCAATAACAGAATGGAAACCCTTGTTGGGTGCCCTACCACCGTTGAATGAACAGGATTGGCTGACGGCATTTGAACAGTATAAAACAATAGGTCAATACAAACACATCAACTTTGAGTTCACTTTGTCTGATTTCAAGTTCATTTATTTCTGGGAATGGTTTCACCGTGAATGGGCCCGCTTGATTGCATTGGTGTTTATCATTCCGTTTTGTTGGTTCTTATTAAAAAGAAAATTTCGCAAAGAGATGATCAATCCAATGATCATACTTTTTCTTCTTGGTGCCTTACAAGGATTGATAGGATGGATCATGGTGAAGAGTGGGTTGAATGATGAAAATCTTTATGTAAATCATATCAGACTTGCTATTCATTTTATTTCTGCACTTGGATTATTGTGTTATACTTTTTGGTTTTCGATGATGCTATTGGTTCCTGCAGATCAGCATGTCGAATCATCTTCATTAAAAAAATATACAATTATATTATTGGTTGTGTTGGTAGTTCAACTTGTCTTTGGTGCATTTATGGCAGGACTCAAAGCTGCTAATTTTGCTACTACCTGGCCTTCTATTAATGGTGAATTTATTCCTTCTTCATTAATGAATGACACGCTTGCCAACTTCAGCTATGATCCATTGGCAATGCATTTCATTCACCGCACATTGGCATATTGCCTAACAGCCTTCATCATTTTTTGGTATATTAAGGCAAAGAAAATTAACTCTGGAATGCTTTTTATAAAACAAAGATCATTGCCCTTGTTATTGGTTATCTTACAAGTACTGCTTGGAATTCTAACAGTGGTGTACGCAAATAGCAAAACAGCATTATTGTGGTTTGGCGTTGCCCATCAATTCACAGGGATGATCTTATTGCTGGTTGTGGTGAGTCTTTTATATACTGTTAAATTTAAGAAGTAGCTTTCTAATTAATTTGAGCATCGAATAAAAAATATGATTTAGCAATCTAAATTTTCATGAAATCCGAATGAAGCGTTTCATATATTTTTTTTCATTCCTTTTTATTTTTGGAACCCAATTATTTGGACAGACTATCGATACTGTTGTAAATAAAGAAGTTTATCGTTCATATTATAATTTCAAGTTGAAGTCGCCTTTGTATGTAGTGTATTACTTATATAAAGGTGGTGGCGAGTGCTCCAGAAAAAAATTACGTTTTGTTAGTGAGTACAAGACAGCACTTAACAGTGATTATGTAAAAAGTGGTTATCAGCGGGGTCATCTTGTTAATGCAGAAGATTTTGCATTTGACTGTGAGAAGGAGCGTTGTACATTTTCATATTACAATTGTATTCCACAGCATCCTAAATTAAATATGGGTTCATGGAAGAGTTGGGAAAATACAATCCGCAAAGAGAGCCAGCTTGATCGGCTTAAAATTTATACTGGTGGAATTTATGGGCAACAAAAAATTGGCAATGGGGTAGGTGTTCCCGACTATTGCTGGAAGATTGTATACAATACAAGAACGAAGTTGATTACGCATGCCCTACTTTTTCGAAACGATTTAAGTCAGGCAGTTCAACGTATCACAATTTCACAGCTAAAACAGTTGCTTGGATATCAAGTTGATTTCAATGCATTGTGATAGATTACTATGACAATTAAGTCATCACCACTTTATCAATGCACTTGCCCATGTGAATCCACTGCCAAAGGCTGCAAGGCACACAACATCACCTTCTTTTACAAGTCCCTTCTCCCATGCTTCGCACAGTGCAATGGGAACAGAAGCAGCCGTCGTGTTTCCGTATTGTTGGATGTTGTTGTACACTTGGTCATCGCGCAGCTTCAATGTATGCTGAACAAATTGTGCAATGCGCAAGTTTGCTTGGTGGGGTATCAATAGGTTGATGTCTTTCGGCATTAAGTTATTTGCGTTTAGTGCTTCCATGATTACTTCAGGAAATTTCACAACAGCTTTTTTGAATACTGCTGGTCCGTCCATTGTTGGATAGATCTGTTCATCATCGATCATCTTGTGACTAAAAAACATTTTTCCAATTTCAGCATCGTCGAAGCTTGCCATTTTTTCTTCTTTCCAATGGTTTGCATGAGTGCCCGGATTAAACATAGCCAGAATTTCTGCACTCTCACCATCGCTGTGCAAATGTGTGCTGAGTATACCTTGATCCTCTTTTTCAGTCGGCTGCAAAATGACTGCACCTGCACCATCACCAAAGATTACACTTACGTTTCTTCCACGCGTTGTAAAGTCGAGACCAAAAGAATGTTTCTCACTACCTATCACAAGAATATTTTTATACATGCCCGACCTGATAAATTGGTCACCTACACTTAAGGCATATAAAAATCCACTGCATTGGTTTCTGATATCAAGTGCACCAATCTCTTTCATTTTCATTGCTCTTTGCACCAGTACACCGCAGCCAGGAAAATAATAGTCAGGACTCAATGTTGCGAAAATGATGAAATCAACATCGTCCGTTGTAATGCCTGCTCTTTCAATAGCGACCTTAGCAGCCTCTACTGCCATGGTGGTGGTTGTCTCTTCTGTTCTATGCGCATACCTTCTTTCTTGGATTCCTGTTCTTTCCTGAATCCAGGCATCACTGGTTTCCATATACTTTAGCAAGTCGTTGTTTGTAACAACATTTTCGGGAAGGTATTTTCCAATACCTGCAATTTTCGACTTTGGCATATTGTTATTTTTTTAAATTTAGTTTTAGGATCTCCAATGCAAATTTTTCAGCCTCTTTTTCAACAGAGGCAATGTCTTTGGAAACTATAGCACCGCCAATAACATGGTTTCCTGCATTTGGAATGGCCGCTTCTCTTTTCAAATTAGGGGCTGTGCCAAGTTCGTTGAACATGTCTTTCATGGCGGACACACTAACTACATTATCCTGTTCATTTTCATTTTTAAAATAATAAAGTAAAAGGGTAGGCTGTTTAACTTTTAAAAAATTTTCTTTCGTCATGCTCGTTTCTACAAGTTCTTCTAGTTCTGTGAGTGGAATAAAAGGATATTTTGAGTACCAATACTTTTTAAAGTTCTCAGTTTGATTTGCCGTGATGATATGGTCAGTTCCCATCACCATTTTTGCAATTTGAAAACCCCAAGGGTCATTTAGTAATCTACTGTTTGAATCGAATATTCGAATATTTGGTGAGAGTAGAATTTGTGAATGTATTTCAGGGAAGTTGACGCACAGCATCAATGAAAGTGTTCCTCCTGTTGATGTGCTCATTACTATTACTTTTTCTCCTAACTGTTTTGCAATTGCATATGCTTCAACAGCGCTGTTCCATAATTTATCAGCTGTCATGTCCTTCATAGGTTCATCAGATATCAGTCCATGTTCAGACAGTCTCGCCAAGTAAAGATTACAACCAAATTTTTTCGCAAAATTTTCATGTACTGGATCACCTTCTTCCTGCGAAGCAGAAAATCCATGGAGGTATAATACAACATATTCAGTTTTTTGTTTCAATGAATCATTGGCCCAAACGATTCTCGCTTCATTATCGGGTTTTACCTTCACCTTTGATTCGATATCTTTCACATGTTGCTCAAGCGCATTGAGTTCCGTGGGAACCCCTGGAATGGTTGTATCATAAACGGGTTTCTTGGGTGTGGGGCCTAAAAAATAGATTGTTGACAAGGCCACCACTGTTATTATGAGCCCCTTAAGGAATTTCATATTATTGATTTTTATAAAAATAAGTAAAACTAGGGAGGCGGCATCATCGAAATCGAAGCATGGAGGCAACACTTATTTAACTTGCCTACCCAAGCTAAATGAATTAACTTTGCGGCTCCTAAACAAGAATATGAATATTAGAAACATTGCAATTATTGCGCACGTAGACCACGGAAAGACAACCTTAGTAGATAAAATCTTGCATACAACCAAGGTTTTTAGGGATAATCAAGATACCGGCGACCTTATCATGGACAGCAATGACCTGGAAAAGGAGAGGGGTATCACGATTTTCAGCAAAAATGCCTCTGTAACGTATAAAGATGTGAAAATCAATGTAATAGATACACCTGGTCACTCGGATTTTGGAGGTGAAGTGGAGCGTGTATTGAAAATGGCCGACAGTGTGGTCCTCTTGGTGGATGCATTTGAAGGTCCAATGCCACAAACCCGTTTTGTGCTACAGAAGGCCCTTCAGTTGAATCTCAAACCAATTGTTGTTATTAATAAAGTAGACAAGCCGAACTGTCGTCCGGATGAAGTGCATGATGCTGTGTTTGAATTGTTTTTTAACCTGGATGCCACTGAAGAGCAATTGAATTTCCCAACTTTTTATGGTTCTGGAAAGAATGGTTGGTTTAATGATAGCTTAACGCCAACTGACAATATTCTCGCCTTGATGGATGGCATCATTAAATATGTACCTGAGCCGAAGATTGAAATAGGAACCTTGCAAATGCAAATCACTTCACTAGATTATTCTTCTTTTCTTGGTAGGATTGCCATTGGAAAAATAGCAAGGGGTACCATTAAGGAAAATCAACCTATTTCCTTGATGCAAGCAGATGGTGTAATTAAGAAGCAACGTGTTAAGGAATTATACGTGTTTGAAGGCATGGGCAAGAGAAAAGTAACGGAAGTGCTTGCGGGTGATCTTTGTGCTGTTGTTGGAATTGAAGGATTCAATATCGGTGATACGATTGCAGATTTTGAAGCCCCAGAAGCATTGCCTGTTATTCATGTGGACGAGCCAACCATGAGCATGATTTTCAGCATCAATAACTCTCCTTTCTTTGGAAGGGATGGTAAGTTTGTAACGAGCCGCCACCTACGTGACCGTTTGATGAAAGAGACTGAAAAGAACCTTGCATTGAGGGTTGAAGACACAGACAGTGCTGATAGTTTTCAGGTATTCGGAAGGGGAATTCTTCACCTTGGTGTATTAATTGAAACGATGAGAAGGGAAGGATATGAGTTGACAGTTGGACAGCCACAAGTACTTGTGAAACATATAGATGGAAAAAAATCTGAGCCTTATGAAACACTGGTTGTTGATGTGCCTGAAGAATTTGCTTCTAAGGCAATTGACCTTGTGAGCAGAAGAAAGGGTGAGATGACGGTTATGGAAACCAAGGGAGATATGCAGCATATTGAATTTGATATTCCTAGTAGGGGACTCATTGGACTCAGGACTACTATGCTAACTTCAACAGCAGGAGAAGCGGTAATGGCACATCGGTTTACAGAATATAAGCCTTGGAAAGGACCTATTCCCGGAAGGAACAATGGCGTACTTCTTGCAAAAGAAGGTGGAAACACAACAGCATATTCCCTTGATAAACTTCAGGACCGTGGATTTTTCTTTATTGATCCAGGAGAAGAAGTTTACAAAGGAATGGTAATTGGTGAG
>CAMBGO010000074.1 GCA_945866165.1 Chitinophaga pinensis
TACTACTCTTTGAATAATCTTTTGTTGGTTGTTGCCAGATGAATTATTATTTCGAGAACCAAGCGAATAATTATCTGCCATTGAACTCAATTGTGCAATTCCAGATGCTTTTTTACTTTTGTCTGCAGCAAATTGAATACTATTTAAAGAACCTGCACTGACTCTTTCATCCGAATATGAGGATTCGCCACTAGTAGAAATAGTATTATTACCCGATTTAACAATTGGATTTTTTTTACGTTGTGCAGCAAGATCTACTTTTTCTGGCAAGATTCGAGTTTGTGTAAATATACATATCTACACTGAATTTTTTAATGACTTAAGAACTAACCTTTTAGTAAATCTAAAAGAATGAAAGGTTTGAAATTGATCTTAAATGATGCCTTTTATCACATTATCACAGAAACCGATTATTATCCAATCCAATAGTTTCAGTATCGGTAATAAATAGGTTGCCACTCTCTGGATAATTTGCAAGCATTGCACCATCCATGTTTTTCCTAGCTGTGGTAATAACAAGCTGGTCTAGCTTTTCACCTGCAAAACGACATGATGTAACATTGGGGGCTGGCACTTCAATTTTGTCTAACAATTTACCCGTAAATGGATTCCACCTATATACACCAAAGCCTCCCCAGTGAGCAATCCACAACATGCCTTCAACATCTATTGTCATTCCATCCGGCGTTCCCATTTCAATAGGAATGTTGATGACAGTCTTGTCAAAATTAATTTCACCTGTCTGCTCATTGAAAAAATAAGCATCAACGCGCTGTGTTGGACTATCAATAAAATATATACGTTTGTTATCCACCGACCAAACGATGCCATTGGATATCGTTACTCGCGGAATCTTTTGTTGTGGTTTATTGGATTTTTCGATTGAATAAAGAACACCTCTTTCAACATCATGATCAACATGTGTAGTACCAACCCATAACCGGCCTTTTGAATCAACAGCACCATCATTACAACGATGGTCTTTTTTTTCGGGCTCTAGATCCACCAAATATGACAGTGCTTCTGTATCTGGATTGTATCGCGCAATAGATGTTCCCAATGCCAAGATTAAATCATTACCAATAGTTTCAACCACCAATGACAAGTCATCATTAAAATGTTTTTCACTAACAACTTTTGTTTTCCAATCAAGTGAAAACAAATTACCTGCATTGATATCAACCCAATAAAAACAATTTCTTCTTGCATGCCATAAAGGGCTTTCGCCCAACATGCACTGTGAAGAATATAATGATGTTGCAGTCATTTGTTTATTGAATTGAGATTAACTCCAATATTGTTTTATTTTTTTTCGAAGGAAAGACACACTTCTTTCCAATTGATCCATTCCATCCACACCATCTTCAATGCTAATCCAATTATCAAAACCCACGCGCTTCAACTCAGAAAAAATAGCATCGTAATCATTCAACCCCTTCCCAATTTCGCCATGGCTCAATCGCTTTGCATAACCTGCTGCTCCTCCTTCCTCTTTGCGAAGATCTTCAATTGTACCTTCTTTCAAATAGCGATCGCTTGCATGCATGGTAACAACCCGATTTGAAACACGCTTTAATAATTCAATGGGATCCTCACCAGCCAAATAGGTATTGCTAGGATCATAATTCACACCAAAATAAGGATGGTCAATGCTTTCAACCAACTTACAAAACACATCCATCTTTTGTGCAAATTCTGGATAGGTCCAAAAATCATCCTTGTAATGATTTTCAATGATCAAGGTGATATTTCTTTCAGCAGCATAAGGAAGACATTCCTTTATGCTATCTGCAGCTAATCTCACTCCTTCATCCATACTCAATTTCGGACGACGTTGTCCAGACAACACCCTGCAATAACTTCCTCCCAACGCATGGGTCATATCAATCCATCTTTTTTGCTTCTTTATTTCTTCATCACGAAAAGATTTATCAGGATGCGTAAAGTCTGGAGAGCAACACATCATTGGAATGACACGACCATTATCTTCAACTTGTTTTCGAAAGCCATACCATTTTGATTCATCCGCCATTTCCAAAAATCCTGCATACCATTCCAATCCATCAATATCAAGTTTACAGGCCAGTTCAATCCATTCTGATAATTTCATTGTACCATCTTTGCACAATTGTTGCATGAATGCTTTAGGAAAGGCAGCAAGTTTAGGCATAAAAAAAATTTATTTAGACGACGGAATCGTTGTGGTATCTTTTGGAGGATTTCTTCCAATAAAAGGATGTTGTTCGAGATCTACAACTTGTCCACTAATCGGTCCAGCTTCATCCGACAACCAATAAATAGCAGCAGCAGCAATTTCTTTGGGCCATAAAATCCGACCGGCGGGTGCATACACAGCTGGTAAATCTTTATACCATTCTTCTGGCAAGCCGTGTTGTTGTTTTCTTTCTTGTTCTTTTTCTGTGAGTACCCATCCTGGGTTTATTTGATTAACCCTGACGCCATTTTCACGGTTTAATGTATCACCAAGGTTTCTTGTAAGGGTCATCAATGCTCCTTTTGAAACACTGTATGCCAAAAGGTTTGGTTCACCGCTATAGGCATTTACTGAACCGATATTCAACACACAACCATGCTGAGCGGTTAAATAAGGAAGGGCTTCTTTAATCAATAAAAATGGTGCAATGGTATTTACTTCCAATAGTTGTTGAAGAAATTTTTTATCTGTGGTATGAATATTTGAAGAAGCAACTATTGCTGCATTGTTAACAATTGCATCCAATTTACCAAAGCGATTGATTGCTGCTGAAACAATTCTTTCTGGAGCACCATCGTTTGAAAGATCTTCGATATGTAAAACAGCATGTTGTTCACCCAGCTCATTCATTACTTCTTCACCTAGGTCTTTTTCCAATCCATGTATAACCACTTTTGCACCTTCTTGAACACAACGAAGTGCTATGGCCTTGCCAATCCCTGTTGTACTGCCAGTGATGATGATAACCTTATTTTCTAATCTCATCTTATTATGGTTTCAATACACTTTTCACTACTTCTCCATGGTGCATTTTGTCAAAAGCTTCATGCCATTGCGCAAGCGGCCAAACCCCACCAATAATGGGTTTTACATCAAGTGCTCCACTAGCAAGCAATCCAATTACTTTTTCCCATATAGGCCAGTTGTGACTAAAGCTTCCCTTCAATGTAACATTTTTTTGCACCAATGGATCTAATGAAAAACCAAGTGGTTGTGGACCCCATCCTACTTTGGTGATATGTCCATTTGGACGAACCAATTGCAATGCGATCTTTAACGTGATGCTTGCTCCTGCGGCATCAATAATAAAATCAGCCCCCAAGCCATCTTTTTTCTTAGCCCATTCAGTAGCATCACCAACAATGGCATCACAACCATATTGCTTTGCTATATTCAAACGCTGAAGATCAGATTCCAACCCAACGATTGCAACTTCTGCTCCACAAAGCCTTGCCATGGCTGCACACAAAATACCAATCGTGCCAGGACCTAATACAATTACCCTATCACCTGGTTTAATATGTGAATTGTTTACAACAGCGTTGTAGGCAACACAACAGGGTTCTGTTAGGCAAGCTTGTTCAAAAGGAAGTTCATCAGGAACATGATGCAAACACCTTGCGGGCACACGTACATATTTTGTCATGGCTCCATTCACTCCATAACCAAATCCCTTTCTATCAGGATCAAGGTTATATAATCCAATTTTTGACATAGGACTACTTGGATTGATGATGGCTGCAGTTTCACTCACTACCCTTTCTCCTTCTTTCCAGCCTGTCACCCTGCTTCCTAATTCTACAATATGCCCCCCAAACTCATGGCCCAAAACAACAGGATAATTAACGGGCCAACTATGGTCTGCCGTCCATTGATGAAGATCGCTACCACAAACACCAACATTCATCACTTCGAGCAACACATCTTCTTCGCCAATTGATGGTCTTTCAATATCACGGATTTCAACAGAACCTTTTTCAGGAGCATAGTTTACAACAGCTGCAGCGGTCTTACCAATAGACATAATAGTTATTTTATAAATCAATTAATGGCGATATCGCCGTATGCATGTATTTTTTCACAAATCATGCGCAAGGATGCTTCTAGGTTTCCATCTGCCGTTTTGAATGCATCAGCATCAATAGTCAGTGGAGCACCATAGGCAGGACATTGAATGGCCTGTTCTAACGACAATCCTCCAACAGCTTGCACTGGAATCTTTACAGCATTTACAACTTCTTTCAGTTGATCTAGTGGACTCGGCATACGATGACCTTGAGCAGCAATACCTCTTCTTTCATCATATCCAATATGATGAATCACAAAATCACATCCGAGATCCTCTAACCATTTTGCTGCTTCAACCATATCAGGACAACCCAAGTTATCGCCCATCACCTTGGCCCCAAAATCTCTTCCGGCGTTTACTACACATTTGATTGTTTCAGCATGGGCACGGGCCATCACCACTACATGGGTGGCTCCCGCTTTAGCCATCATCTCAGCTTCGAGGTATCCCCCATCCATTGTTTTAAGATCTGCAACAATTGGAACGTTTGGGAAAGCTTCACGAAGTTTTTTAACTCCATGCAATCCTTCTGCAAGAATCAATGGTGTACCTGCTTCCAACCAATCCACCCCGGCGCGCATGGCCATGGCAGCGGTTTCAAGTGCTTCATCAATATTAGTCAGGTCAAGAGAAATTTGAACGATCGTCTTCATGGAATCAATCATTTTGGTTCTTTAAAAATAGGTCAAGAATGAATTGAAAAGAGCATTCATTTCATTTTTATTTCAAGCAGGATAAAAAGATTGATGAATTTTAAATAAATTACTACTAGTATATCATTTGGTTATGATAATTAATATTATAAAAAACACATCCGCATGAAAACAATATTCACCATAATCGCTTTTGCAACAACAATAATTTTATCCAGCTACGTATTAAATAAAACTTCAGACTCAAAAAATTTTGAAAGTAGAAAGTGGATTTCACTATTTAATGGTAAAGACCTAAAGGGCTGGACTGTAAGGGGTAATGCAAATTGGAAGGTAATCAATGGGGTTATGACGGGCGAAGGTGGCAGGGGGCATATTTATGCTGACCCGATTATAACAAATTTTGAAGCAAAAGGTGAATTTAGGATTACAGATAAGGGGAATGGTGCCAATAGTGGTTTTTACTTTAGGGCAAATGCGCCAGCAGATGACATCAATGGTTTTCCAAGAGGTTACGAAGCCCAAATTTGTCATATCCAAGATGCCCATACCGGATGGCTTTGGAAACCAGGAACGCCTACTGGAAAAGCTTCTGCCCTGCTTACAAAAGATGGAGAATGGTTTTCAATGCGCATCAAAGGCATTGGAGATCATATTCAAATATGGGTTAAAGACTCGCTTGTAACAAATCACGACGATATTGAATTTAAAAATGGACGTTTTGCTATACAATGCCATAATGATAAGATGGTGGCTGAGGCCCGCAACTTGTTTTACCGTGAAATCAAGTGATCCTAATCTCTTAAAGTTTTTATAGTGTTTGTATTTAAAAGTTCACTGAAATTCATACCCGATATTTTTTGAACTTCTAGTGATTATTTCATATTTTCAGATACACTATAATCACTTGCCATGTACACGAAACTCTATCCAACTACCCGTATTGTATTCATTTATTTTTTTGTGTTATTGATTTCTTCTTGCAACAATGATAAAAAAGAAGAAGTTTCTAAAGACCCAAAAGTAGCTGCACTTAAACTGCCAGCAGATTTTCATGCCGATCACCTTTATTCTCCCGGAGAAAATGAACAAGGCTCTTGGGTTGCCATGACCTTTGATAACAAGGGAAGGATGATTACATCCGACCAATACGGAAACCTTTATAGACTAGTGATACCAGCCATTGGTGCTGATACGTCAAAAGAAAAAATCAAGGTTGAAAAGATAGAAGTACAATTACCTGATGATACTTTAGCGAAAGCAAGAAGGATGGGATATGCACATGGATTATTATACGCTTTTAATAGTTTATACGTAATGGTAAATGATGAAGGTGATCTTGAAAACTCGAAGCCGAGCGGACTTTACAGATTACAAGATACTGACAATGATGACCAATACGATAAGATAACATTGCTAAGAAGACTTGAAGGTGAAGGTGAGCATGGTCCTCATAGCATTGTTCTTTCTCCAGATGGGAAGTCGTTATATGTAATTGCGGGAAATTTTACGAAAATCCCCAAAATGGATCAGTATGCGGCCGCCACTTCTTTTGAAATTGATAACTTATTGCCATTGGTGAGAGATCCAAATGGACATGATGCTACAGTGAATACACATGGAGGATGGATCGCACAAATTGATTCAACTGGTGGAAATTTCAATTTGATCAGTGCAGGATTTAGAAATCCATTTGATTTGGCATTCAATGAATCAGGCGACATCTTCACTTTTGATTCTGACATGGAATGGGATTTTGGATTACCTTGGTACAGGCCCGTTAGGATATGCCATGTGCCAAGTGGAGGTGAATTTGGATGGAGACCCGGAACAGATAAATGGTCGCCAACCAACCCTGATAACTTGCCTGCTCTACTCAATATTGGACAAGGTTCACCAACAGGTGTATTCAGTGGAATGAATGCACATTTTCCTGAAAAGTATCGTCGTTCAATTTTTGCATTCGATTGGACCTTCGGAGTAATGTATGCTATTCAACCAATCGCAGAAGGGGCAAGCTACACACCAAAAGCAGAAGAATTTATTTCAGGAGCCCCATTGCCACTAACTGACGGCATGGTTGGACCAGATGGAGCAGTTTATTTTCTTACTGGTGGTCGTCGTATTGAATCAGATTTATACAGGGTATATTATAAAGACAACAAACAAAATACTGAACAACTTGCTGCAGTTGAATTGACAGAACCTCAAAAAATTCGCAAAAAACTTGAAACATATCACACTGCTCCCAAGGCAGATGCGATTGAAACATCTTGGCAGTATTTAAAAAATGAAGATAGGTTCATCCGCTATGCAGCGCGAATGGCGGTTGAACACCAACCAGCACAAGAATGGGCCCAAAAAACCATTGATGAAAAAGACCCAGTTATTCTTACACAAGCTGCGATTGCACAAGCAAGACTGGGTAACAAGGAAATAAAAGAAAAATTATTGCAAGCACTTACATCAATTGATTTTTCAAAATTATCAGATGATCAAAGAATAGATTTAGTAAGAGCATTTGAATTGATTTATTTGAGACTTGGGAATCCTTCAACTGCAATACAATCACAGGTTATTGCTTATCTCGATGCGCAATATCCTGCACAGACTAACAACTTAAATAGGTCGCTAAGCAAAATGCTTGTTTATCTTGATGCACCCGGATCAGTAGAAAAAACGATGAAGTTGATGGCCACTGCAAAAGATGACCCCAACGACCAAAAGACATTCATGGAATCATCAGATTTAATTCTTCGCAATCCACGTTATGGCTTGGACATCGCCGGCATGCTTGCAAGTGTTCCACCAAAACAACAAACTTTTTATGCGACTGTATTGAGCCAAGCTAAAAATGGTTGGACTCCTGCTTTGCAAGAGGAATATTTCAAATGGTTTTATACAGCATTTGGTTACAAGGGCGGCTACAGCTTTGTAGGATTCATCAACATAGTTAGAAACAATGCATTGAAAAATGTTTCAAAAGACAAACTAGCTTACTTCAAAACCATGTCGGGTGATTCACTTGTGGAAAGAGCACAGATGGGACTTGCCCAGAATGATATTCAGCCAAAAGGTCCAGGAAAACGCTGGGAAGTAGATACAGCATTGGCCTTCTTAAAAGATGGAATGGGTGTTAGAAATTTCGAACACGGAAAAGCCATGTTTGCAGCAAGCCTGTGCGTGAAATGCCATGTGATGAATGGTCAAGGGGGAATTGCAGGCCCAAATCTTACCAATGTAGGGACAAGGTTCTCATACAAGGACATGTTGGAGTCTATCATCGAACCAAACAAAACAATTTCTGACCAATTCGCATCAACAGTATTTTATTTGAAAGACGGTAACTCTGTGGTAGGTAAAATGATGAACGAAGATGACAAGAACTATTATATCGGACAGAATCCATTTGCGATGCAAGTTGTAAAAGAGGTTCCAAAGAAAAATGTGATCAGAACCAGGGCTTCAAAAGAATCATTCATGATGGGAAACTTGATCAACAGATTAAATCCTGAAGAGATGAAAGACTTATTAGCTTACATGAAATCAGGAGGTAATCCCAAGGATTCACTCTTCATTGCAAAAAGCAACAATTGATGCCGGCGAAAAAAAAATCAACGGATTTTGATAAAATATCGAACAACTTACAAGTTGGCGGTATTGAAACATCCCTGTTAGACAACGGTCCTGCAAGAGGTACTCGCATAGCTTGGATTAATACAGGAACTGGCTTACGCTATAAGGTTGTGTTAGATCGTGCAATGGATATTGCAGATGCATTTTACAATCAGCATAGTATAGCATGGCTCGGAAGAACGGGCATTACCTCTCCTCAAATGATGTCAAACAAAGGCATTGATTGGCTTCAAACATTTGGAGGAGGATTGCTAACCACATGTGGCTTGTCGCACATCGGTGGACCTGAAAAAGATGAATATGGAGAAAGGGGATTGCATGGAGAAATATCCAACATCCCTGCAATCATTGAATCAATCATTCAACCCGATCCTGCGAACAATAAGCTTGATATGAGCATCACTGGGACCATGAGACAAAATCAGTTGTTTGGACCTGCACTTGAATTAAGAAGAACCATTGCTGGAAAAATTGGTGATGCAAGGATTAGTATTCATGATGAAATAATTAATGTTGGAAATACTTCTGCACCCCACATGCTAATGTATCATTTCAACTTCGGTTGGCCCATTGCAGATGAAGGAACGCAAATATTATGGAAAGGAAGTTGGAAGCCACGAAATGAAAATATACCAAACAGGATCTTCAATGAAACTCACGACTTTCATACTTGTCCAGATATAATGGATGAGCACCTCGGAACCGGTGAAGATGTTGGAATTATTGATATAACATCTGATAATGAAGGGAAATGTTTTACAGGATTATTCAATCCAAAATTAGACCTCGCAGTATCGTTGACATTTAATAAAAAAGAATTGCCATGGTTAACTAACTGGCAACATTGGGGCAAGGGAGAATATGTAACGGGATTGGAGCCATGTACGCACCCACCCCACGGACAGGCTTGGGCAAGACAAAATAATTCATTGCTGCACATCGAACCGGGAGAAAAAAAAGAATATAAATTGGAAATGGAAATACTATTTGAAGAGGAAAAAATCAATTCATTTTTAGAAAAATTCAAAAGCGAAAAATAGCACTCTTATAAAATTTAAAAAAAGATCAATATCAATTAACATTTAAAGATCAATCAATGGAAAATATACAATTGGCAGAAAAAGCCCTT
>CAMBGO010000075.1 GCA_945866165.1 Chitinophaga pinensis
AAGACCAGCAGTTGAAGCCGGAGAAAGTCTGGGATTTCTTCCGGGTGATCTAAAAGAGAAGATTGATCCTTATCTAAGACCCCTTTATGATGCATTGGATGATATGATCCCTGCAGATAAGCTTGGATATTATATGTCAACCCGTGTAATTGAAATCGCACCGCTTGCTTATATGCGTGGACGTACATTAGATCATGCTTATATTATCCTGGATGAGGCTCAAAATACAACTGATCTTCAAATTAAGATGTTTCTGACCAGGATAGGTGCAAACGCCAAGGCAATCATTACAGGGGATATGACCCAGATTGACCTACCGAAAAACCAACGAAGCGGATTGGAAAAGGCAACAAAAATTTTGAAAAATATAGAGGGTATTGCTCACGTTGAACTAGATGAAGAAGATGTTGTAAGACACCGACTAGTGAAAGCAATAATCAGGGCATACGACAAAGATAAGACCAACAACGAAGCTGGTTAACATGAAAAAAATATTCACCATACTGCTTTTAATTGTAGTCGTGTTTTCGTGCAAACAACCAGAAGGATTTCATGAAGCAGAAGATCCTATAGATGCAGGAAGGGAATTCTTAAGGGCCGTATTGGATGGCGATTTTGAAAAAGCTGCTCTATACCTTTCAGATAATTCCGAAGACAAGGATTTGTTTGAAAGATACAAGCAGTACATGAAAAATCAACCCCAAAAGGAAAAGCTCAACCTTAAATCTGCTTCAATCATTATAAATAATATTCAGAATGTTAATGACAGCACAACACTGATAAACTATTCGAATTCACATACCATGAAGCCAACCGACCTAAAGGTGGTACTATCCGAAAAAAAATGGAGGATTGATTTTAGCTATACTTTTTCAGGAAATATGAAAGACAAATGATTTCAGTTAAAAATATCTTGACCGTAATATTGGGAAGTGGCTTGGGCGGTGCGTTGAGATTTATTTCATCTGAATACATAAAACAATATTTTTCACCGCGATTTCCTGCAGGCACTTTCATTGTCAATTTATTAGGCTGCTTTATCATTGGCATTGTATATGGAATGTCGCTAAAAGAATCGCAAAATTCAAATGAAATTAAGTTGCTACTAGCAACTGGCTTTTGCGGAGGTTTCACAACATTTTCAGCTTTCACAGCAGAAAATATTGAACTGATTAGAAATGGAAATCAAACAACTGCCTTCTTGTATATTATACTTTCAGTTACTTTAGGAATAACAGCAACCTTCATCGGAAGCGCATTAGTGAAATAAAATGAATCAATATACACTTCACCCTTGGCATGGTACCGAATATGGGGAAAATGCTCCTGATATTGTAAATGCAATTATTGAAATCCCAAAAGGGTCTAGAGCAAAATATGAAATTGATAAGTCAACAGGTCTGCTTAAACTTGATAGGATGATTTATTCTTCCTTTCATTATCCAATCAATTATGGATTCATACCAAAAACATTGGGTGAAGACAAGGACCCATTGGATATACTCGTTTTAACGAGCATTGCAATACAACCGCTTTGTATTGTTGAATCTAACGTGATAGGTGTTATGCAAATGATTGACTCAGGCGATGCAGATGATAAGATTATAGCTGTAGCTAAAAATGATCCAAGTGTTAATTACATCAAGGCACTCAGCGAACTTCCAATGCACTTTTTTGCAGAATTGAGGAATTTCTTTGAAGAATACAAAAAGCTTGAGAAAAAAACTGTTGTTGTTGATGAATTTCAAGAAAAAGACAAAGCACATCATATCATTAAAGAAGCCATAGAGAGATACAACACCACATTTAAATAAAATGGAAAAAAAAATCATCCCAATGGATATAGTTATATATATAATCTTAACTGGATTAGCAGCCGGATTTCTTGGCGGAATGGTTGGCATTGGCGGCGGTGTAATTATTGTACCGGCACTTGTATTGCTGTTAGGGATGAGTCAACATAATGCCCAAGGGATATCCCTCACAATGATGCTTTTCCCTGTTGGCATATTAGGTGTATGGAACTACTACAAACAAGGCTACGTTGATTTCAGATATGCTGGTCTGCTAGCAATAGGATTTCTAGTTGGAAGCTTCCTAGGAAGCAAGTTTTCGTTGAGCTTACCCCAAGATATCGTAAAAAAGATTTTTGCAGTAATTATGATAATTCTTGCCCTAAAAATGCTATTCACAGGGAAAAAATAATTATGGAATTGCTTGAAAATTTCATCTAATAAGCAAACCTAAGTAAGTTGGCTGACGACCCCACTATTCTCAATGACGCTCAATTATTGGAACAGTTCAAAAAAAAGAATGATTCCACATACCTAGGGGTATTACTCCAACGATATAGCATGATGGTATTTGGAGTATGCATGAAATACCTAAAAGATAAAGTACTAGCAGAGGACTCTACGCAAAGCATCTTTGAAAAGGTAATTAAGGAAGTAGTAAAATATGATATCCCCTATTTTAAAAGTTGGCTATATAGTTTTTCCAAAAATCATTGTTTAATGGAACTAAGAAAAAGTCCATCGAAATTCAATTTCACCAATGATGATATTTCAACTTTAGAAATACAAGCAGACCAAAATGATGAATTAGAACTAAATGAATTCACAAAAAATGAAAAAAATTCGATACTCGAAACAGCTCTACAATTAATAAAAGAAGAACAAAGAGAATG
This sequence comes from Chitinophaga pinensis, assembly GCA_945866165.1. Classification (GTDB taxonomy): domain Bacteria; phylum Bacteroidota; class Bacteroidia; order Chitinophagales; family Chitinophagaceae; genus Pollutibacter. Next base: position 2,687 of record CAMBGO010000075.1, read on the forward strand.
TATCACTTTATTTTATCTCAATAAAAAATCCTACAAGGAAATTGAACACATTACTGGATTGTCATTTCTTGAAATAAAAAGTCACATACAAAACGGCAAGAGAAATCTTCGAATCATCATAAAAAGGCTGGAAAATGAAAAATGAAAAGAAAAATATAATTATACCCCCTGATTCAAATAGCCCAGAGATGATGATTGAATACCTAAAGGGTAATAATGCAGCTTTGCAGCAGCATGAAACTGAAGAAAAGCTGATGAGTGACCCATTTATATCTGATGCATTAGAAGGTCTGTATGGGAAACTTAATAACAATGAGCTAAATAAAGTACAAAATAAACTCAACAACTTTATTGACCATAGAATCAAAAAACAAAAGAAGAAAGCCAACAAAATTATTTTATTCCCTGTATGGATAGTATTACTATCAATTGTTTTATTACTTATCTCAATAGCTGGCTATGTATTGGTGCGTTTTTTGTTGAAATAAGTTATTGATATTGAATATACATTGGTACTGGCTTAAGGGCGAGTAATTCACTTGGAGAAAGCAACCGTTTTGGAGTTTCCTTTAAATCATTTTTGTAAAACAACTTGAAGCCAGTAAACTGCAATGGCTCAGCATAAACGAATTGCTTATATGTATTAATCTTACGTGCTGGGGCCCCCCATCCATCCATATCCATTACAAATTGTACTTCAGGAATAAGTTTGATAGATTTAACATCTTTCATCATTCCCTGTGTGAAGCGGTGTAAAACTAGAATTTTTGGAGGTAAATTATATTTCTTTACAAGTGAAGCAAGGTAATTAGCAGCATAATTAACATCAGATGCATCAAAACTTCCAATTACAGTACCAGGCCTCTGCCCATCTTTCATAGAAAATTCCGGATCAATGCCAAGATGAACCTTTGGATTTTTAAGGTATTGCTCTATTGCTGGTATTTCCTTTTCTAAAGTACTCAAGCCAACTTGAATATCGAGAAAAACAATTGCATTAATCTCGTCCGCCATGGCAATCACCTTTTCTATTTGAGACGATGGCATTCTAAGCCTATACATACCTCCATTACCAGGGGACTCTTGTGCAGTTGTAACAACATAATGGAGTGCTGGTATAACAGGTGTTTCAGGATCTGCCTTCTCCCAAACCTTCATCTCTTGCTTTAGTTTTGCAAACATCTGCGCCTTGGGCAACTCACCTAAAATACCCATTCGGGTAGAATATAAATTTCCATAGTAAGCTATAATTCTATTGAAGGGTAAAAGCGCCCCTGCTAGAGGATATTTATCATTAAACTTCCATTTAGAAGAGCTGTCTCCGTTTAACATTTTTTGCATTCGCTTCCTGTATTCAGCAGAATCAATTATTACCACTTTTGGAATTGCAATTTCCTTATTTACAACAACGGATGTTTTTATTGTTGGGTCAGTTTGAGCACTAGAACAACCGCAACAAATCAATAACAGCGAAACAAGACTTATGCATGAAGAAAGTAATTTGATTCCCATAATTTGATTTGTTTAAGCTTTAACTAGCTAAATGTCATGCAAAATTATCGATAAAATAGGATAAATGAGTCCGACGAATGAACTACCTTTGCATTTCAATAACGAATTAACAAGATTGGATTTCTCTTCATTTAATTTTCACGAGTCATTACAAGAAAGCATTGCAAGTAGTGGGTATAAAAACCCTACCCTTATTCAAGAAAAAGCCATACCTGTAATTTTAGAAGGCAATGACATTATTGCTTCAGCTCAAACAGGTACTGGAAAAACAGCAGCATTCCTACTTCCTATTTTGCATAAAATAATGTCGGGTGCTTACAACGACAACGAAGTACATGCATTGATAATTGTTCCAACGAGGGAATTGGCAATTCAAATCAGTGGTCATCTTGATGGACTAACTTACTTTAGTTCAGTGAGTTCAATAGCCATTTATGGTGGTGGAGATGGAGAAAGTTTTGTTAGAGAAAAACAAGCGCTTTCAAAAGGTGCAGATATTGTTGTTGCAACACCAGGCAAACTGATTTCACATTTAAATATGGGATATGTGAAAATGAAAGAATTGAAATACTTGATTCTGGATGAAGCCGACAGGATGCTTGATATGGGATTTTATGATGACATCATGAAAATCATATCTTACTTGCCAAAAGAAAGACAAACATTGATGTTCTCAGCAACAATGCCACCAAAAATCAATCAACTTGCAAAATCAATTTTAAAATCACCTGTTGAAGTTAGTGTTGCACTTTCGAAACCTCCTGAAAGCATCAAGCAACAAGCTTATGTTGTTTATGAAGGACAAAAGATACCCTTGGTCAGACACATTCTATCAAATAAATCATACCAGTCTATTCTCATTTTTTGTTCTAAGAAGCAAACAGTAAAGCAACTGACACAGCAAATACAGAAATTGGGATTCAATGCAATGGATATCCATTCAGACCTTGAACAAAACCAACGAGAGGAAGTACTGCAATCGTTTTCTTCAAAGCGACTGCCAATTCTTATTGCAACAGATATCCTAAGCAGGGGAATAGACATAGATCAAATAGACCTTGTAGTCAATTATGACGTGCCGTCAGACGGAGAAGACTATGTACACCGCATAGGAAGAACAGCAAGGGCAGAAACAAAAGGAACCGCAATTACACTTATCAATAAAGAAGATCAATTTAAGTTCAAGAGAATTGAGAAACTGATTGGAAAAGTTGTTGACAAAATACCAATCCCTGTAGAATTGGGTGAGGGTCCATCATATGATGAGCAAAGATCAACAAATAAACAACATAAGCCTGGTTTTGAAAATAGAAACCCGAAAAAAATCAGCCCCCCTAATGTTGAACCGATTGTCAAAAAACAACTTTCGATTTCCAAAAAAAATCCAACAGAATAAATATTGTCTGAATTGATTTAACCAATCAATTCAGACAATGTTATTATAATAGCAAAATTAAACTGGAATGGTTTTTTCTGTTTTCTCATTTCTGAAAACTACAACGCCATCAAAAACATCTACAATAACAGGCCTTTTTTTATCAATTGCTGAAGCCAAGATTTTCTTCGATAACTGATTCACAATTTCTTTTTGAATTAATCTTTTCAAGGGTCTTGCACCAAATTGTGGATCATAGCCATGTTCAACCAAAAAATCAATTGCATAATCACTGAATACGAGTTCAATGGCTGATTTTTTGACCATTTCCTTCAAAGTGTTTAATTGTATTTCAATTATTTTTTTGACTTCTTTCTTTTTTAATGGTTTGAACATGATGATTTCATCAACCCGATTCAGGAATTCAGGTCGAACTGTTTGTTTTAGCAAGTTCATAACATCAATTTTGACCGTTTCGGCAACCGCATCAAGTTCTTGAATATCTGCTTTATCATATGCTTCCTGAATAATATGACTTCCAATATTGCTTGTCATAATAATCAACGTGTTTTTAAAATTCACCACCCTACCCTTGTTGTCAGTCAACCTTCCATCATCAAGAACCTGCAAAAGAATATTCCATACATCTGGATGGGCCTTTTCAATTTCATCTAACAATACAACGCTATACGGTTTTCGTCTTACAGACTCAGTAAGCTGACCTCCTTCCTCATATCCAACATATCCTGGAGGAGCACCAACTAGCCTCGACACAGTATGTTTTTCTTGGTATTCACTCATGTCTATTCTTGTCATCAGCCTCTCATCATCGAATAGATAAGAAGCAAGCGTTTTCGCAAGTTCTGTTTTACCAACTCCGGTGGTACCCAAAAAAATAAACGATCCAATAGGTCTGTTTGGGTCTTGAAGCCCTGCCCTACTCCTTCTAATAGCATCCGCAACTGCGGTAATTGCTTCTTCCTGACCAACTACCCTTTCATGAAGGTGGTCTTCCAAATTCAATAACTTTTCCATGTCACTTTGAAGCATTTTTGAAACTGGAATACCAGTTGCCTTGGCAATATTTTCAGCAATGTCTTCAGCATCAACTTCTTCTTTCAACAATCGTTTTTCAGATGATGCCAATAACTCGTCAGAGTATTTTGTTATGATTGCCTCTTTATCTTTCATTTTGCCATACCTGATTTCAGCAACCATTCCGTAGTCGCCTTCCCTTTCGGCTTTTTCAGCTTGCATCTTAAGGGTTTCAATGTCAGACTTAGCCTGTTGAACTTTTTCAACAAGGTCTTTCTCTTGTATCCATTTTGACTTCAACGTATCTCGCTGAACTGATAGATTTGCTAGTTCTGTGTTAAGCTCCTTGAGCTTTGTATCATCATTCTCTCTTTTAATAGCTTCTCTTTCAATCTCAAGTTGTCTAATCTGCCTTTCCAATTTATCAAGCTCTTCGGGCATTGAATTCATTTCCAGCCTCAGTTTAGCAGCGCTTTCATCAATGAGGTCAATCGCCTTATCAGGTAAAAAGCGGTCTGTAATATAGCGGTTAGATAATTCCACCGCAGCAATGATTGCTTCATCTTTAATTCTAACGTGGTGATGTGTTTCATAGCGGTCTTTTAGTCCACGAAGAATTGAAATAGCATCTTCAACACTGGGTTCATCAATCATCACTTTTTGGAATCTTCTTTCCAATGCCTTGTCTTTTTCAAAATATTTTTGATACTCATTTAATGTGGTTGCACCAATAGCCCTTAATTCACCGCGTGCCAATGCTGGCTTCAATATATTAGCTGCATCCATGGCACCGTCTCCCCCACCTGCACCAACCAACGTGTGAATCTCATCGATGAAGAGGATGATTTCACCATTGCTACCGGCAACTTCCTTCACAACCCCCTTCAAACGTTCCTCAAATTCACCTTTGTATTTTGCTCCAGCAATAAGCAATCCCATATCCAATGCATAAATCATCTTGCTTTTAAGGTTGTCTGGAACATCACCATTGAGTATCCTCATTGCCAATCCTTCTGCAATAGCTGTTTTACCAACACCAGGTTCACCAACAAGTATTGGATTGTTCTTTGATCGCCTGGTTAATATATGAAGTGTTCGCCTGATCTCCTCATCCCTGCCAATCACTGGATCCAATTTGCCCAACCTTGCCATGTCGATAAGGTTCTTTGCATATTTATTTAGGGCATTGAATTGAGTTTCCTGGGTTTGACTCTTTATATTTTCCCCCTTTCTTAATTCCTTGATGGATTGTATCAACCCTTTTTCAGTCAAACCCTGTTCTTTAAGCAATTTTCCAGTTGAGTCATTACCCATAACCAAGGCTACCAATATGTGCTCTGGAGTTACAAACTCATCACCAAATGAAGTAAGAATAGAGCCGGATTTAAGCAATAAATTATTTGCTTCCCTACTTAAATTTTGTGCAGGTTCTCCTGATTGCTTTGGTAACTTATCCAATGCTTCCTTTAACTTTGTGAGAAGTACATTTATGGAGACATTGTTTTTCTTCAAAAGATATTCTACAGGAGAATTTTTTTGATCTAACAATGCTAACAGAATATGTTCACTTTCAATCTGGGAATGTCCTGCATTGAAAGCAAGCTGTTGAGCAGATTGAATGACTTCTGAAGCTTGTATAGTGAAATTATTCAGGTTCATAATTATGTGTTTGATTAATTATTGTCGCAAAGCAATTACCAATTATAAAAAAAGGAAATTATGTCATATAAAGTGATTAAAACATGTCTCAAATTCAGTCCAGTATTGATTTTCATGCTATTATTTCAGTATGTAGGCGCACAAACCGATTCCAGCATTCTAAAAAACGTCCTTACCAAATATGAAAAAAGTTTAGGTAAGAATTACACAATTGTGCTAAATAAAGATGGAAAAAATGTTTTTTTAAAGGAAACCATCGATTTTAAGTTGAAATCAGCTGCTCCAATTGGTGATTGTAGCAAATGGTTGACTACCGCCCTTACCCTAATATATGTTGATGAAGGCAAAATCAAACTGGATGATCCCATCAGCAAATACATCCCCTTATTTGAAAAGTATATGAAGGGATATATTACTATTAGAAATTGTCTTTCACAAACATCAGGGATAGAATCTGAAGCGCAGGGTGTGCTTAAAATAGTACAAAAGAGTAAGTTCGAAACGCTTGAAGAAGAAGTTAATAACTACGCAAGTAAAAAAGCTATAGTTGATAACCCTGGAACATATTTTACATATGGAGGCATTGGCCCAAATATCGTGGCAAGGGTACTTGAAATAGTCACAAAAAAAACATTTGATAAACTTGCATTGGAAAAACTCTTCAGGCCACTGGGCATGAAAACAGCAAGCTTTTACAGTGAAAAAGGAGCTATCAATGCATCATATGGTGCAATGGCTAGTGCATTCGACCTGAATAATTTTTTGCAGATGATAATCAACAATGGAATGTTCAATGGGAAAAAAATATTAAGTGAAAATTCTATTGCTGAAATCAAAAAAAATCAATTCCCCGATGTTAAAACAAGGTATTCACCAGAGGATATGAATAACTATGATTATGCTTTTGGAGTATGGAAAAAATCATCTTCAGATTCAAAAAAAATATTGACGCTTGTATCGCCCAGTTTCACGGGCTCCTGGATTTGGATTGACTTTGAAAAAAAATACACAGGCGTTATTTTATTAGAAAATCCATCATCATTTAGCAA
>CAMBGO010000076.1 GCA_945866165.1 Chitinophaga pinensis
TAGCGATGCTCAAACCGCTTCTAACTCGCTTGTTTCCGCTGACTTGAGGGGTATTGATTCACATGGCGTAGCTAGGCTTTCTGGCTATGTGAGGTTGTGGGAAGCAAAAAGAATAAAGTCCGCACCATCAATTAAGGTAGTTCATGAGACACCTTCAACAGGTGTGGTTGATGGTGATGGGGGACTGGGTTTGGTTGTAGGACCCTTTGCAATGAAGATTGCCATTGAGAAGGCTGCTAATGTTGGTTCAGGTTGGGTTGCTGTAAAAAATAGCAATCATTTTGGTATTGCTTCATCGCATGCAATGATGGCACTTGAAAAGGACATGATTGGAATTGCAATGACAAATGCAAGTGCATTGGTTGCTCCAACATTTTCAAAAGAGCGCATGTTGGGTACCAATCCAATTTGCGTTGCTGTACCCGCTGGCGAAGAAAAACCCTTTGTAGCGGATCTTGCAACAACCACTGCTGCCAATGGCAAACTGGAGATTCTACAACGAAAAAATTTAGATACCCCAGTCGGTTGGTTACAAGATAATAATGGAAATTCAACGCAAGATTCACACGCTCTTAAAACTGGAGGTGCTTTGCTTCCGTTGGGAGGTGATCGTGAACATGGAAGTCATAAAGGATATGCATTAGGCTCAGTTGTCGATATTTTTTCTGGAGTATTAAGTGGAGCGAACTTTGGACCATGGGTTCCTCCTTTTCCTGCCTATGTTCCAATGCCTGAAAATCAACCTGGAGAGGGTATTGGCCACTTTTTTGGTGCGATGCGTATTGATGCATTTAGAGATGGCCAATCTTTCAAACGTGATATGGATTTATGGATTCGTAGGTTCAAGGATGCGAAACCAATTTCGGAAAAACAACGGGTATTGATTCCAGGCGAACCCGAATTTGAAATGTATGAAAAGAGAAGTGTTGAAGGAATCCCTTTGTTAGAAATGATATGGAAAGACATTTTACTTACAGCTGATAAATTCAATATCAAGTTTTAACTTCGCAACTCGCAATTAATAAATGTACGGTTATGAAAATAATGAAATTTGGAGGGACATCAGTTGGTAAGCCTGAGAGAATGGCACAGGTTATGGAGCTTATTACCAAAGATCAAGAAGAGAAAATTGTTGTGTTGAGTGCTTTAAGCGGTACCACAAATGCACTAGTATCAATTGGTGATGCAATGGCATCTTCAAATAAACTACATGCAAAAGAATTAATCGACAAATTATATACTCACTATGTAGAGTTTATAAATATGTTATTAAAAGTCGATTCTACTAATAAAAAAGGGCTTAAGGTAATTGATGAACACTTTGAGTTTTTATATATTATTTTGAAAATTTCCTTCAACGATGCATTGAACAAAGATATTTTAGCGCAAGGCGAGTTATTAAGTACGAAATTGTTTTGTCTTTTTCTTGAAGAAAATGGGGTTGATCATATCTTTTTACCTGCACTTGATTTTATGATAATTGATTCAAATGATGAACCGCAGGTAATTGCTATTCGCGAAAAATTGAAAAAGGTTCTTGTTCAATATCCCGGTAAAAAACTTTTTATCACCCAAGGTTACATATGTAGGAACGCAAAGGGTGAAGTTGATAACTTAAAGCGGGGTGGCAGTGACTACTCTGCATCATTGATTGCCGCAGCAGTGAATGCAACAGTATGTGAAATATGGACCGATATTGATGGGATGCATAACAACGATCCTAGAATTGTAAAAACAACCATGGCAATCGAACATCTCAGTTTTGATGAGGCGGCTGAACTTGCTTATTTTGGAGCAAAGATTCTTCATCCTGCATCGATTTGGCCTGCCCAACAATTCAATATTCCAGTCAAATTATTGAATACTATGCAGCCTGATGCAAAAGGGACCATTATTTTAAAAGAAGCTGAGTCTAATGGCGTCAAAGCAGTTGCTGCAAAAGATGGTATTGTGATGATAAAAATAAAGAGCAGTAGAATGTTCCTTGCTTATGGTTTCCTAAGAAAGATTTTTGAAGTATTTGAAAAATACAAAACTTCAATCGATATGATCACAACATCCGAGGTAGCTGTCTCGGTAACTATCGACAATACTGAATTTCTGGATGAAATTATTAAGGAGCTTACTCCGCTGGGTGAAATTGAGATAATTCGAGAAAGAACAATCATTTCTGTAGTTGGCAATAAGCTCACACTCGATAAGGAGCTTCTTGGAAAGCTATTCAATGCTCTTTCAGATCTTGAAATAGATATGGTTAGTTATGGCGGAAGTAACCACAATGTTTCAATCTTAGTGCCAACTCAAGTGAAAAACAAATCACTTCAATTATTGAACAAGGGTATTTTCGGCCTTGATTAACCTACGCTTAATTAGCAATCAGATAATCAACATTGCATCACCGTAGCTAAAGAATCTATATTTGTCTTTGATGGCCTTCTTATAAGCTTCCATGGTGAGATCATATCCCGCAAAAGCACATGCCATAATCAACAAACTGGTTTTCGGTAAGTGAAAGTTTGTGATAAGTGAGTCACATATAGAAAACTCGTGAGGTGGATGAATGAATATATTCGTCCAACCCTCTGAAGGTTTTAACAGTTTATCAGCTGTAAAGGTGCTTTCGAGTCCACGCATTGTTGTGGTACCTACTGAACAAATACGATGCCCTTCACTTTTTGCCTTGTTTACAATTTTACACGCATTGTCATCTACCTTGTAATATTCAGCCTCCATTTTATGTTTGCTAAGGTCCTCAACTTCGATTGTTCTAAAAGTACCTAAGCCAGTGTGCAAAGTAATTTCTGCAAAACGGATTCCCTGTATTTCAAGTCTTTTGATTAACTCAACAGAAAAATGCAAACCTGCCGTAGGAGCAGCAACGGCACCTTCATGCTTTGCGTACACAGTTTGGTATCTTTCTCTGTCTAATTCATCAGGCTTTCGCTTAATGTATTTTGGTAGTGGCGTCTCACCCATTGAGTTAAGAACTGCTTTGAACTCTTCGTCAGTTCCTTCAAAGAGAAATCGTATGGTTCTTCCTCGTGATGTTGTGTTATCTATTACTTCAGCAATAAGATCATCCGTATCCCCAAAATAAAGTTTGTTGCCTACACGGATTTTTCGAGCAGGATCAACAATAACATCCCATAGCCTGTTTTGCTTGTTAAGTTCACGCAACAAAAAGACCTCTATTTTAGCGCCTGTTTTTTCTTTTCTGCCATACATTCTTGCAGGAAAAACCTTTGTATTGTTTACAACAAAAACATCCTTCTCCTCAAAATAGTCAAGTACATCCTTGAATAATTTATTTTCAATTAATCCAGTATCTTTATGAACAACCATCAACCTGGAGTCTTCTCTTCTTTTTGTTGGAGTTTGTGCAATTAAATTGAGCGGAAAGTCGAATCTGAATTGGGATAATTTCATGTTTTCTTTTTTTGTTGCCTGAAAACAAATCCCCGGATTCATTATGAATCATATTACAAAATCTGATCTTACGGTACCAGATTTGTTTTTGGCATTTAGAGCTGCAAAATTAGAGAAAATTTACGGTTTCCCAACACAATAGAATTTCAAATAATGTATGTGTCTATTCAGGATTGAAACTTAGAATCGTAAATGTCTGACTGTCAGTCCGTTGTTTATTAATTGCTTGAGTGATTCTATTCCGACTTTAATATGCGTTTCCACAAAATTTGCAGTAATCTGTTTATCACTTTCTTCTGTTTTCACCCCTTCCGGAATCATTGGCTGGTCACTAACCAACAGAATGGCACCAGTAGGAATTTTATTTGAAAACCCAACTGAGAATATAGTTGCGGTTTCCATATCAATTGCATACGCTCTTATCTTTTGTAAATATTCCTTGAATTCTACGTCATGTTCCCAGACCCTGCGGTTGGTAGTGTATACGGTGCCAGTCCAATAATCAACACCCAAATCCCTGATAGTTGTTGATATAGCTTTCTGTAAAGCAAAGGCAGGAAGCGCCGGGACCTCAGGTGGGAAATAGTCATCTGACGTGCCTTCTCCTCGAATGGCTGCAATGGGAAGAATCAAGTCACCTAGTTTATTTCTTTTTTTCAAACCACCACATTTACCCAAGAACAAAACAGCATTGGGCTCAACGGCAGATAGAAGATCCATTACTGTTGCTGCTGAAGGACTCCCCATCCCAAAGTTAATCATGGTTATGCCATCCCAGGTGGCACATTGCATGGGCTTGTCTTTACCATGAATTTCAACATTGTTCCATTCTGCAAAAACATCTACATATTTACTGAAGTTGGTTAAGAGGATGTATTTGCCAAACTTATCTAGCGACATTCCAGTGTAGCGGGGAAGCCAGTTTTTTACAATGTCTTCTTTTGTGGTCATTTATTTATGTTATACGTTCATTGAAATTACTGATTACTTTGCACCTATGATCAAGTTGCACTTTCCTGAGCCTAACTTTAACACCCGAAAAATGGGAGAAGGCATTCAGGTTTTTGACCGAATAAGAATGATGTGGGTCGTATTGCAACCTGAAGAGTGGGTGAGGCAAAACCTTGTAAATTGGTTTGAATTGGTAAAAAAAATCCCCAAGTCACTAATAGCTATTGAGCAATCGTTAAAAATAAATTCAATGTCTAAGCGATGTGATATATTAATTTATGATCTTAATCATCAGCCATGGATGATGGTGGAAGTGAAAGCCCAAGTGGTGGAATTAAATGCCTCAGTTCTTGCGCAAGTTCTTAATTACCACATGGGAATGCCCGTTAAATACATCATGATTACCAATGGCGAACAGTGTTTTGTTGCTGATATACAAAACCCGTCTTCTCAATGGGTTGACGAATTCCCTGAGTATAAATAATACAGTGATGTTTATTTATGGGAAGATGCCCAATTCCATATAGCTTGTACCAACTTTGTTGATGGCAACAACAAATGAAGCAGTACGCATGTCTTTAATATCAGGATTGTTTTTCCAGCATTCAAGAATTTCATTGGTTGCCTTGATCATAGTATCTTCAAGCCCGCTTCTAACCAGGTCAATTTCATCAGGACCGTGAACCAATAATTTTCTTTGTGATTCATTAACGGTATTACCTGTCATGCTTTCTATTTGCGAAAGAATATTGGCATTTTGATTTTCCATGAACCTTTTTTCAAGTCTTCCATAAGAAACATGGCTAAGGTTTTTTAACCACTCAAAATAAGATACCGTTACACCTCCTGCATTCAAGTACATATCTGGGACAACCAATACTCCTTTGTTAACTAGAATTTCGTCTGCTTCTGGCGTTAGTGGTCCGTTTGCCGCTTCCCCAACAATTTTTGCTTTTATCTTGTCTGCGTTATCTCCATTGATCACGTTTTCAAGGGCAGCTGGAATAAGAATATCGCATGGTGCTTCCAACGCATCAGATGATTTTAAAAAATTAGTTGCACCTGGAAAATTCAAAATGGAGCCAGTTGTTTTTCTGTGTTGAAAAACTGCTTCAACATCAAGTCCTTGTTCATTATAAATTGATCCTTCAAATTCAGCTAAACCAACAACAATGGCACCTCCTTCCTCGAAAAACTTCGCTGAATGATATCCCACATTACCCAATCCTTGAACAATGATCTTTTTACCTGCAATACCAGTGGGCATCCCTAACTTTTTCATCATATCCAAATTATTGCATACTTCTCTGATGCCAAAGAATACACCCAATCCAGTTGCTTCCTTTCTTCCTCTTACACCGCCTTGAGTAATTGGTTTACCTGTAACACAACCAAGTGCTTCTACTTCTCCTGGATGCATGGCCATATAGGTATCTAAAATCCATGACATTTCTCTTTCTCCTGTTCCGTAATCGGGAGCTGGAACATCTTCACCAGGACCAATGAATTTCTTTTTGATTAACTCACTTGTATATCTTCTTGTAATTCTTTCCAGGTCGTATGCACTGTATTTTTTGGGATCGATTGAGATACCACCTTTGGCTCCACCAAACGGAACATTCACGATCGCACATTTGTAGGTCATGAGCGCAGCCAACGCCATCACTTCATCTAGATTTACCATTTCGCTGAAACGAATACCTCCTTTGCAAGGAAGTTTATGGTGAGAGTGTTGAACACGGTATGCTTTTATTACTTCTACTTTGTCGCCAATCTTAACAGGAAAATGAAGCCTTAAGACGCTATTGCATTGTTTGATTTGTTCAAGTATTCCTGCATCAAAGTTGGTATAGGCGGCAGCTTTGTCGAAGCTTTTACATACTGCATCAAAAAAACTATATTCTGGATTCATAGGAAAGGATTTCGTTTATGATGGTGTTGTAGAGATTATTTTTTTAAGTCATTTTCAATAGAGCTGATTTTTTTTTCAACTCTAAACATGTATGCTATTAGTCCAATCAAAATGGTGGTTACTACAGCAACCACGACATATATTTTTCCATTACTTCGCATGGAACTTGCCATGGTTTCATTTTCTATTGCAGTGGTCTGTGCAACTAAACTGTTAACAGTTATTAGAAGCAAAAAAATCATCAATTTTGTTTTCATATTATAATATGTTCTTTTCGCGAATCATTTCTGTCCTGATTTTGATATTCGTAATCCAAGCACCTAAAAGCGTCCAGCCAATTACTGCTGGATAGAATACCATTCTCATTCTTGAATCAATATCATTAAAATTAAGGGCGGGGTTCCCTTCTTGACCGGGGTGTAAACTTGGTAATAACCTTGGTATGATCCAGATTGAAGGGAATAGCATTGTGTAAGAAAAAATATTGAAAACGGCACTAACCCTAGCGCGTTGGTCCATATCGATAATTGAACTTCTCAAAACAAAATAAGCTCCATAAATTAGCAAGGCCATGGCAGCACCAATCAGTTTTGGTTCTCTCATAATTGAACCAAATGAGGCGTATGCAGGATTATTGGGGTCTGCCCATGTATAGCTGGCCCAAATTGCACCGGTGGAATATCCCAAAAGCCCCATAAATGTCCCAACATCTGCATAGGCTTTTGCCTTTATGTCATATTGAAAGGATGAAGTTCTAAGATATTTAATGCTGTATGCAACGGAGAATGTAAATAGAATCATCATTGCAAACCACATGCACACATGGAAGTAAAGGTTCCGTATTGTTTCTCCGAGCTGTGTAAGTTCTGGCACAGGCAACAAGAGCCCTCCAATAATTGCGTAAGCAAGTAGAACGATTGATAATATTTTCCACCACGAAATTTTCATTCTCTCTTTTTAAATGGTTCTTTCAAGCAATTAGAAACAGCAGTACTAAAAGGCGAAATTAGTGCCTTCCATTAATCTTTCCATAAAAATGGATATAAAATCATGGCAAGTATCACAACGGAAATATCCAATGCCAACAAAAGCAATATTATTTGTGCCGGCGCACCATCTCTAAAAATTTCTGAAAAGGCAGTTTTAGACAACCTAACTAGTAACAGCAATTGTGGAATGATTATGGGGAAGCCAAGTATTGCCATCAGTGACGCTTGTTGCATCGCTTTTGATGCGATTGCAGCCAATAAAGTGAATACAAGGCTAAGGCCTAAGGATCCAATAAGGCTTATTCCTAGAAATTGCCAAAACGAGCTGGTGGGGTTTCCTAAAAAGGCAGTATATAAAATTAAGTTAATGATGTTCATAACAATCATCAATATGCCGTTGTATGAAATTTTGGAAAGAATAAATACAACAGGACTTGTAGTTGAATAGTAGTAAAGCATTCTTCCTTTTGCTTCCTGCAGGAAACTCTTTGCTACTGCATTAATGCATATGAAGAGTTGCGTAATCCAAAATAGTGCATTCCATGTTGCTGCCTCAATATCTCCCATCGTTAGGTAGAGTACAAAAACAGTTGAAGCAATATAAAGCAGGATCCCAAAAAATGAATGCTGTTGACGAAAATCAAGCAGAAATTCTTTTTTTAATAATGCATTAAAATGTTTGCTTGATTCCAATTGATTTTTATTTATAATTTATGGCAACTTCTGCACCTTGCTTCATAGTGTTGCTTTTCCCCCAACACCACTTGGTCACTTTCGTCACTGATTCGAAATGAATAGCTGGCAATTCCACCACATTTAACACACACTGCATGAAGCTTGGTCACATAATTTGCTGTTGCAAGCAGGTTAGGCATAGGGCCAAATGGTTTTCCAAGGTAATCCATATCGAGTCCTGCGAGTATAACCCTTTTTCCCATCCCAGCTAACCTCTCACAAACACTGGTTATATTTTCATCAAAAAATTGTGCTTCATCAATTCCAACTACATCTACCTCATCTACATGATTGAGAATTTCAATTGGATCTGCAACTGGTTTTGCATCAAGGATATTTTCGTTGTGTGAGACAATCATATTTTCATGATACCGGATATCCAAGGATGGCTTGAAAATAGCAACTTTTAAATTTGCGATTTTTGCCCTTTTTAATCTCCTAATCAGCTCTTCAGTTTTTCCTGAGAACATTGAACCGCAAACCACCTCAATGGAACCGATTTTATTTACACTTGCACTGGGTTCTTCAAATATTGTCATTGTTTTTCTTCAGTTTTTTGGAGATTGGTTTTCAGGTAAAAGTACCATAAACCAATGTAATGTATCATTGATTTAGATTAAAAAAATTCATATTGTAGTATTATTAATTTCTTGTTATAGTTTTTTAAGATAGCTCAGCTCTTTTTAAAAGAATATGCGATTCTAGGTAGGCCATGATTTTTTTAGTAGCACCTTGTTTTGTCTTTACAAACTCCAATGCAATTTTATTTTTATCTTCAAGCACAATGCTGTCTTTCAACAATAATTTAATAGTAGATAAAAACTCCTGCTTGGTTTTAATAGAAAATGCAGTACCTAATTCAATAAGCTGTTTTGCCTCAACTGAATACCAATATTCTTTTCCAAATACCACAACCTTTCCATAGGCTGCAGGTTCAAGTATATTGTGAATTCCACTGGAATTGAACCCCCCGCCCACATAACAAATTGTCCCAAATCGGTATATGCTTGATAAGAGACCAATTGAATCAATGATTAAAACGTTGGAATCATACTCCTTATTTTCGGAAAGTAAAATCGGATTATTAAAATGACTTTTAACCCTGTCTATCGAAGCTTTTCCAATATCATGGGGAGCAATTATCAATTTCAATGTAGGCATT
>CAMBGO010000077.1 GCA_945866165.1 Chitinophaga pinensis
ATCAATGGCTGCAGTGAATTGTTTGCATCCGTTTGGGGAACTGATAATGGTATTGGCGTTCGCAGTGCAGTTGGTATGGGGTCATTACCGGGTAATATTCCTGTTGAAATTGAAGCCATGTTTGAGCTGGCATAAATTCAAACTGATTATAGTTTGATCAATTAGATTATTTATTTAAATACTACCATGTTTACCATCGATGCTCATTTGGATTTATCCATGAATGCCATGGAATGGAACCGTGATCTCAGAAAATCTGTTGATCAAATTCGGGAATCTGAACAGGGTATGAATGACAAGCCTGATCGCGGATTGGGAACCGTATCATTTCCAGCACTAAGAGAAGGAGATATTGGATTGGTGGTTGCTACCCAAATTGCAAGGGTTGAAACACCTGGCTCCGGAATCAAAGGTTGGGCTTCGCCGGAACAAGCATGGGCTCAAACACAAGGACAACTCCAATGGTACCGTGCAATGGAAGAAGCGGGTGAATTGATTCAAATTAAAAATATATCTCAACTTGAAAGGCATATTGATTTGTGGAATAATGAACTGCCAAATGGGAAAAAACCAATTGGATATATTTTAAGTTTAGAAGGGGCCGATTCAATAGTAACCCTGGATCATTTGCACCGCGCACATGCATATGGTTTACGTGCATTGGGTCCTGCTCACTATGGTCCCGGACGTTATGCCAACGGAACAAATTCTACAGGTCATTTAAATGAAATGGGCAAGGCTCTATTAAAAGAGATGAACCAGCTCAACATGATTCTTGATGTTACACATTTATGTGATGATGCTTTTTGGGATGCCATGGAATTATACGATGGTGCAATTTGGGCTAGTCACCACAATTGCAGATCATTGGTTGATCACAACCGACAATTGAGTGATGACATGATCAAAGCGCTGATTCAAAGAAATGCTGTGATTGGTGGTGCATTGGATGCATGGATGATGGTTCCCAATTGGGTGAGGGGAGAATCAACTCCTTTGTCGATGAATTGTGATCTTGAGAAATTAGTTGATCACATGGATCATATTTGTCAGCTTGCTGGCAATTGTAATCACATTGGTATTGGTACCGACTTGGATGGTGCATTTGGTAAGGAACAATGCCCACATGATATCGATACGATTGCCGACATAAAGAAGTTACCGGATATGCTCACTAAGCGAGGGTATGGGCAGCATGAGATTCCCCAAGTTATGTATGGAAATTGGTTGAGGGTATTGCGCAAGAATTTCAAATAAATCAAGTAAAGGGCTGACATTATAATTCCATAAGCCCAGAACTGTTGAATACAACAACATCTTTGGTTAAATCGCTTCAACATAGTTGCATTAATAAGTATGATTTCATATTTTTACTCATATTTTTTCTCATTATGATTATTTTAATTTTTCTTGTTGCTCATTGGTACCTCTCTTTGTTTGGACAAACTTTTTACCTCCATCGTTATGCTGCCCACAAAATGTTCAGCATGAATAAATTTTGGGAAAAAACCTGGTATCTCTATTCATGGATTACCCAAGGAACTTCGTATCTAAATGCAAGGGCCTATGCTATTCTGCATAGAATGCACCATGCTTATAGCGATACTGAACAAGATCCCCATACACCACATTTTTTCAAAGAGGTATTTACGATGATGATGCACACAAGAAAAGTATATAATGGGGTGTTACATGGAACGTTGGAAATAGAGAAAAAATTTGACAAGAATTTTCCTGTCTATCCCAAAATTGATAAAATTGCTGATAGCTGGCTGATGCGTCTTTCTTTTGCTGCTTCATATATTGTATTTTATGCATTTTTTGCAACCCAATGGTGGATGTTTCTTTTCCTTCCAATTCATTTTTTAATGGGTCCTATACAAGGTGCTGTTGTCAATTGGGCCGGTCATAAATACGGGTACAGAAACTTTCCTGATGAAAAAGACCAATCCAAAAATACCTTATTCATAGATTTTTTAATGTTGGGAGAGCTTTTTCAAAACAATCATCACCATGCGGGCGCTAGACCTAATTTTGCTTCTAAGTGGTGGGAGATCGATCCTGTTTATCCAATAATAAAATTGTTTGATAAAATTGGAATCATAAAGCTGATTCCCCTTGCACCATCTTCAGTAATTACAAGATAGTCTTGTCAAAGTATTTCGCATGGCCAAAAGTACACACTACTATATCAGAAGATCCCATCGTTACCTAGGGTTGCTCTTGGGTATACAATTTATGTTGTGGACCATTGGTGGGCTCTATTTCAGCTGGAGTAATATGGATGAGATACATGGCGACCATCAAAAAAAGCATCCGCCACTACTTTCTGCATCAGTACAGCTGGTTTCACCTAGCAGTGTTGTTGATTCCATAAAAAAATTTCATAAAGTTGATTCACTTGTTTCAATCCAATTGATTGAAATAATGGGCGAACCTATTTATCAAATACGATGCCTTAGTGCCATTCACAATGATGTTACCAATCATCATCAGATGAAAGCAATGAATCACCTTGCATATGCAAAAACTGGTGAATTAAGAGGTGCTTTATCAGAGTCAGAAGCTGTTGGTGTGGCTAAAAGGTATTTTATTGATACTGCTGATGTGAAAAGTGTGGAATATCTTACTAAAATAGGATCACACCACGAGTACAGGGAAAGTCCATTACCTGCTTATGCAATAACTTTCAATCATCCTACAAGTACAACTGTTTATGTTGCTGCTGAACTTGGCACAGTTCAAAAATTTCGAAATGACAAATGGAGGGTGTTCGATTTTCTGTGGATGCTCCATACAATGGACTATAAAGGACGCGATAACCTTGGTAATATTTTGTTGAGGGCATTCTCAATTTTTGGGTTAATAACTATTTTTAGTGGATTTGCCCTATACTTTGTAAGTAGCAAGCGAATTAGAAAAAAGTATTAAGTTTATAATTATCTCTCTTTTTGCAGAAGATAAAAAATTAGAATTTAAATTACTCTGTGAAATAGCAAATATCGAATTCTTGTTAAACTCCATCAAGTAAAGAATCCATTATAAGCAACTCTATTTTCAAGTTAAAATTTCGTAACTAAAAAAAGATTTAGAAAGAAGTTTATATAATTGACAGCAGGGTTAAAAGTTTATATATTTTTTGAAGCAAAATTGCAGTTATTTGAACGATAGACTATAATTACAATTCGTTTTTATAGAGTATGATCATAAGCATATTTTAGTTTGATTTTGAGCATATCTAATTTTAATACAACCTTCCCTGTTTCATCCTATTTATTATTCAATATATTTTGGAGTTTTATACGGAACTGTCATTTGTGTGATTTATTATCCGACTTAGTTTAGCGGCATAAATTAAATAATATGAAACACACAACTTCTTTTTTTTATTCCTTTATCGGCATGTTCCTCTTTTCTCTACTAATTATTTCCTGTAAAAAGGATGACGATACTACTGAACCACAGTCATCAAACATAAAAGATGAAATTGCCACGAGGGCAGATTTAACCCTATTGAATTTGTCACTTCAAAAAGCTAATCTTACTTCAAAGTTTGATAGTACTGGGTCTTTTACAATTTTTGCACCTACTAATGATGCATTTGCTGCATCCAAAATTGATGCAAATTTAATTGGTAGTCTCACCTCAGATCAAGTAAGAAATATCGTGCTTTATCACACCTTTAATTCAAAGTACTTGGAGACTGATATTCCTAGTGGACCCAATGCTAAAATCACGACTGAATTAGGCGACTCTGTTTTCGTTACTAAGAACTCCTCTGGAGTATATCTCAATGGTGTTAAAGTGCAGACAACAAATTTAGTGCTAAGCAATGGAGTACTTCAAACAGTTTCAAAGGTGCTGATACCTCCTGTTGGAAATCTTGTTCAGTCTATAGTTGCTGATACAACATTTACATATCTTGCTGCAGCCGTTGTTAGGGCGAGTGAAGGCGGCGTAAATGTTGCAGCCGTATTATCGAATGGAGGTATCTATACTGTGTTCGCACCAACAAATCAGGCATTTCGTGATGCAGGATTTGCTACGGTGAATGATATTAACGCAGCGGATGCAAATGTTCTTGCTTCAATATTAACTTACCATGTTTTGGGTGGAAGGGTTTTTTCTTCTGACTTAACCGAAGGGGCAATGCCAATAACTTTGGGAGGTGGCGCATTAACAGTATCATTGGTGAATGGTGCAACAGTTAAAGGCACTGGAAATGCTACTGCATCAAATATTGTTGGCACCAATATCATGGCATCAAATGGAGTAATTCACGTAATTGATAAGGTCTTACTTAAGCAATAGGCGGATAATTTTTTAAGTAAAAATTACAGAGTGAAAGTGTATGGAATTCTTTTTCAGTTTAGTTGATATTTAATCTGAAACGGAATTCCATGCTTTCATTTTTAAAATGAAAATCATGTAAGACAATGCTTTGAAGCAATTTTTTTTCCTAGTTAATTTAAATTCAATTTTATCGTTAGGCAAATAAATAGAATTACAAATGAAATAGCCATGTTCCATAGCACCCTCTTATAAAAAACTTTATTACTAGCCAATGGCTGGTGCTTTTTTTCATATATTGGTTTGATAGCCATAACGTTATTTATTTTAGTGAAAGCTCTTGAAGGGTTTTGTAAATGATTCCTATTGTTTCAGGTCCTACACTCATTCCTGTAAGGTACTCACTATGCGGAATTTTTTTTGTTGAATCAAAGAAACTAGGTTTTAAAATATAACCGATAGCATCCATTCCCAATCCCATTACAAATTTTGGTCCAGAAGTTTTCATTAACGCTTTTGTTTGATGACTCAATGCAGGTACAGTTTCACCTGGATGTGTTGCGAATTGGGCATTTCCAATGCTGAAGTAGGCAATTTCTGATGCTACTTTTTCAGAGAAGTCACGCTTGATAATACCGCCTTTAGAAAGCATTCTAAATCCATCATTCAATACAGGAAAATAAACAACCTTGCTATGGAAATTTATTTTATTTCCAAGAAGGTTACTTGATTTGCGTAATTTATCAATAACAAATTTTGCCAAATCGCCGCCATACTTTGCTGTATTTTCAAATGATGAAGGAACATCTTCTGGTTGCACCCAACCGCCTATAGCACCCTGAAGAAACATATTCATTCCGCCTTGAACAGAATCCATATAATGATAATAACCTCCTACATAGTCTGCGCTTGCTAAATTGGTTTCATCATCCATGATGGTAGGGTGGCAGGCGAAATTTGTTATGGTTGCTAAATTTCCCCCCCTAGAATCTTTGAATTGCAACACACTTACCTCTCTGTCTAGTTCAAGGGGCTCTGAAATATTTTTTACCCAATCTTCACCATAAGTACCACTTGTGTAAACAACAGTTGATTTATTTTTATTTTTAATAGCTTCTTCAATAGCATTGGCAGCCCTTTGCACAATTAATTGCATATGGGTTTCATTTACGCCCGAATGCCCAAGGTCTTTACCCCAAATCCCAACAACATCGGGGCCTGCATGGGTATGGGTAGATGACATTACGATTTGATTAATCGGAAAATCAGAGAGTTTCTGTTTTACAAGTGCTCTTATTTTTTGTAGTTCAGGATATAACAATCCAATACAGTCGAACGTAAGAATAGCAAGTTCTGTTTTGCCATCAGATACCACAATGGCTTTTACATATAGACTGTCATGTACTTCAGTGAATGGCCTGTTTGGCTTACCTCCAGCCATAAAAAGAACGTTTCCATTAGGGTTGATATTGCGTTGGGCCGAACCAACTAAAAAACCTTGTGCTGTCGCTATCTCTCCTAGGAGGTATAGAAATAATATCAGTAAAATCCTTCTTTTCATTCTCATTGTATTTCCATAAATTTATAGATATTTCAGACTTAATCAATGACCTTCATTATATATCTTTAATCATAATCAACAATTGACATTATGAGTTCAATTTCAAAAAACAACAGGCGTAAGTTCCTGCAAAATTCAGCTACTATCTTAGCTGGAATTTCAATTGTACCGCGTCATGTGCTTGGCAAGGGATTCATCCCCCCAAGTGATCAACTCACAAAGGGAATCATAGGTGTTGGTGGTATGGGTATGGGACATATTCCTTACGCGGGCACAAGAGTTGTAGCAGTTTGTGATGTTGACAAAACCCATCTTCAAAATGCAGTAGATAAAATTGGTGGGGGAGTGAAATTGTTTCACGATCACAGAGAGTTGATTGCATTGCCTGAAGTTGATATCGTTCATATTGCAACGCCTCCTCATTGGCATGGCATCATGGCGATTGAGGCTGCAAAAGCAGGAAAAGATATTTGGTGTGAAAAGCCAATGACAAGAACCATTGGAGAAGGAAAGCGCGTGGTGGAGGCCGTTAAGCAATATGGAAAAATGTTTAGACTCAATACCTGGTTTAGGTTTGAAGATAATTTTTATGGAATGAATACTACTGTAAGACCCATAAAAAAATTAGTGGATTCAGGTCTGTTAGGATGGCCACTTACAGTAACAGTAAGTAAGACAACAGGGTTTGATTGGAAGTTCTATTGGGTAGGTAAAACCAAATTGGAATCACAACCTGTTCCAGCAACCTTAGATTATGAAAGGTGGCTTGGTCCTGCTCCTTTTAAGCCTTATAATGGACACAGGGTTCATCAAACTTTTAGGGGTTACTGGGATTATGACGGAGGTGGTTTAGGCGATATGGGACAACATTACATTGACCCAATTCAATACTTCTTGGGCAAAGATGAAACCAGTCCTGTATTGGTTGAAGTTGATTCAGAACAACAACATCCTGATGCCTGTGGCACGTTTAGAAAAATAACTTATACATACGAGGATGGTTGTAAAATCATTCTAGATGGTGAAGCCAAGGAGCCAAATGTACCATATATAGCAGGACCCAAAGGGAATCTCTATAAAGGATTCACATCTGATATACCAAATCTCAAGGAAAAACTTGCTATGATGCCAGATCCTGAACCACAGGTTTCGAACTTCTTAGATTCTGTAAAATACCGCACACCATTTGCATTGAATGAATCAAATGGGTTCCGTTCATGTACCATCATTAACATGGGTAAAATTGCTTTGCAGCTAGGTAGGTCATTGAAGTTTGACCCGGTTGCGCTGGCATTCATTAACGATGACGAAGCAAATAAACTGATAAACCCACCAATGCGTGCTCCTTGGAATATTTAACCAATTAACTTGTTTTATGAAAAAACTATTTTTCATTTTCTTTATAGTCTTGATTTTTAAAGGCAATCTATTTGCCCAACAAAATGATGTTTCATCAACCATCAATGTGTTCCCATATCAGAATAAATCAGAAGTGTCGAATGCACTTTCATCAATAGAGAGCTGGGATGCCAAAAGTTGGAAAACATTGTTGGGCATGCTTAATGATGATTCTCTTAAATTAAAAGCAACATATGCTTTGAATGCATTTGTGAGTCATGTTGCAAATGATCCTGTTAAAAGTGACAACACTTCAGCAATTTTGTCAAAGGGCTACTCTTCTGCTAAAACATTTTATGCAAAAGAACTTTTAATAATGCACTTGGGATTACTAGGAGATGATGTTTCAGTAAAGCTGTTGTCGAAATTGTTATCTGACGAAACCTTCTCAGGAAATGCAGCCCGGGCCCTAGCAAGCATAGATTCTGAGTCATCGATTGCAGCATTGAACAAGGCATTGGTAAAAGCATCAGGAGATTCCCGTAAACAATTTGAGGCCGCATTGGATAATGTAAATAAAGTATTGCCCGCTATCGTTGAGCCAATTAATAAGAAAAAACCTGTGCAAACAGATGCGCAAAAATTATTGGTGTTTCAAGACCAAATGCAAGCTGCGAAAAATCCGATTCAAATGAAACGAATTCTTGCAGAAGTCGCTCGTATTCCTGGAATTAATTCGTTCATGTTTGTTAGTCGCTACGTAGATGATACTGAATTAAAAAATCATGCAGCAGGCATTTTAACAAGACTAGCATTGGCTGATAAAAGTATTAGAGGGAGTGAAATCAAAATTGCATTGGAAAAATCACTTGTATCTTTAAAGGGTGAAGACAGTACAATTTTATCTAATAAGCTGAAAGTTCATTTAGAGGCAATGCCTTATGAAAATGGTTTTGTTAGTTTATTTAATGGTAAGGATTTAACCGGATGGAAAGGACTTGTTGGAAATCCCATCAGTCGCGCTAAAATGTCTGCAACAGAATTGGAAGTGGCTCAAAAGAAAGCTGATGACGCCATGGTTAAGGATTGGGTAGTAAAAGATGGCTTGTTGATTTTTACCGGCCATGGAGAAAGTCTGGCTACCACAAAACAATATGGTAACATTGAAATGTATGTTGATTGGAAAATCACTGCTAAGGGTGATGCAGGAATCTATTTAAGGGGATCACCACAAGTGCAAATTTGGGATACAAGCAGAAGGGAATCAGGTGCACAAGTTGGATCGGGTGGATTGTACAACAATCAGAAAAACCAAAGCAAACCATTGGTGGTTGCAGATAATAAAATAGGCGAGTGGAACACCTTCCATATAGTTATGATTGATGATAAGGTTACCGTTTATTTAAATGGTATCTTGGTTACTGACAATGTGATGCTGGAGAATTATTGGGATAGGACGTTGCCTATTTTTAGCAAAGAGCAAATTGAATTGCAAGCACATGGTACTTATGTAGCTTACAGAAATATTTATTTAAGGGAAATTCAATCTGATTATACCATTCCATTATCTGCCGATGAAAAAAAGCAAGGTTTTGTTTCATTATTTGATGGTTCGAACCTCGACAATTGGATCGGAAACAAAACAGGTTATGTTGTAGAAGAAGGTGCAATTGTAGCACATCCTGAAAACGGTGGTAAAGGAAATCTTTATACAAAAGATGAGTATTCAGACTTTGAATTCAGGTTTGAATTTCAACTTACTCCAGGTGCAAATAATGGATTGGGTATTAGAACACCAACTCAGGGAGATGCAGCTTATGTAGGTATGGAATTAC